>DATISD010000100.1:0-1877 GCA_035469005.1 Pyrinomonadaceae bacterium
GATTGCAGATCGGCCACATCTGGCCATTTCGCTGGCGGCGCCAAACGATGAGCTGCGCAATGAGTTGATGCCGATTAATAAGAAATGGCCGATTGATGAATTAATGTCCGCCTGCAGGGAATTCGAGAAATCCTTGAAACGTAACGAGCGGTTGACGTTTGAGTACGTGATGCTCCGCGGCGTGAACGACTCAGACGAACAGGCACGACAACTCGCCAACTTGATTAACCGGCACAATCTGCATGCGAAAGTTAACTTGATTCCGCACAATCCGGCGGACCCTTTACCCTATCAACCTTCATCGGCTGAGCGGGTTGAATCTTTCCGGCAAATCCTGGAGGCGAAGGGCGTTCACGCATTCGTGCGACGGCCGCGGGGCCAGGACATTTTGGCTGCGTGTGGACAGTTGGCGGCGCGGAGCACGCCAGTCGTGTCAGAAGCCCGACCGGGTACGCACGCGTCTCGCGTGCAATGACAGCACGCCAGAGGCGTGCGTACCGAGGGAGGGCATCCGATCTTTCGATTTCAAGAGTATCCGGTTAAAATCCGTTCACAAATCCTGGGGGGAGCTTTTTTTGAAATCCATATGGAAACCAAACTCATACGTAAGATGCTTAATGGCCTGGCTCTGATCGCTTTGAGCGTCTTCCCGCACAGCTTTCTGGCCGCGCCTAATCCACAACCGAACATTGACGTCAAAGGCTACTACTCGAATGACAAAGCGCAACGCGGCCGTACGGTGCGGGCGGCCATTGTCATGGAAATTCCGTCCGGCTATCACGTGAACGCGAACCGGCCCCTGGGCAAGTACGCGATTCCCACCACTTTGAAGATTGAGGCGCCCCAGGGCGTCACCGTTGGTCCAATCAGTTTTCCACGCGCGATTGTGCGCAAATTGAAAGCTACGAACAACGAAGCGCTGGCAGTCTATGAGGGTCGCGCGATTCTGCGTTTCAATGTCACGCTGCCGGCAAAGTACGGCGACGGCTGGCTGAATTTGAAGGCGCGTTTGCGCTATCAAAGCTGCAATGATGAAGTGTGTTTCCCGCCGAAGAACGTGGACCAGGACTTTGGGATTAGTATCGTGAACGCGAACGAGCGGGTGAAAAGCACTAACGGCTGGGTATTCGGCGGAAGGTAACAGCGGCGTGGTACGCGGGGATACTGCCCGCTTGTTGAGCGTTCGGTTTGGTCAAGCAAACCGGCCGGCTTCATTCACGAGATCTAATAGTGACTAGCGACCGCCGGCGGTGCCAATGACTGACATGAGCCGGCCCACTCGCCCATGCACATGTTTCTCCTGGCGATAAGAAAAGAACAGATCGTTTCGATCCATAGTGCAGAAGGGCGCGACGTGAATTCGCTCAGAGGAGACGCCGGCACCGATCAGTTGATTGCGGTTGGCTGTTTGTAAGTCAATTCGTGCATGTCCCTCCCGAGCCGGCTGGAACAACTGATCGGCGTCGGGAAATCGCTCTTTGAAAATGTTAATTACATCGGCGCCGACTTCGTAACAGCAAACATTGGCGGCGGGACCAATCGCGGCGCGCAGGTTGGCCGCACGTGATCCATAGTCACGTTTCATTTGATCGATCGCATGCTTGATAATCGATGACGAAGTGCCGCGCCAGCCGGCATGCACCGCGGCAAACGCGCCCGTCAACTGATCGCCGATCAGGATCGGAACGCAGTCGGCAGTCTTGACCGTCAACAAAACGTTCGGGGTGTCGCTGATCAAGGCATCGCAGTATTGCTCATCCCCGAGCACGCCGGGTTTTGGCATCGCTTCAGCTGCGGAGTGAACGACGCGAATGTCGGCGCCATGAACCTGCCAGCAGCCGGCCAGCGTCCAGGTGCCTTCGAACAGTTTGAGGAAG
>DATISD010000101.1:0-6419 GCA_035469005.1 Pyrinomonadaceae bacterium
CGTTAGTGAACAACCGCATCCCGGGGACGCGCGTCGATCTTGCGCGGCTGGTAGGAGAGCAGAAGACCGGCGCGTCGATCGACAAAGAGAAGTTACTCGATCGGTTCGTTGGTCTGATCGTTGGCGGCGAGATGTCGGCAAGGACCCGTGAAACACTGCTCAAACAATTAACAGATCAGATCACGATTCCGCCGATGTCGCCGGTACAGACGGCCTCGAACGCGGCACCGGCAAATCCTTTTGAGGTGGCGTTCCAAAGAGGAAATCTGACTCCAGGCGGTGGCGGTGCTCAGCAGCAGCAACAACAGCAACAGCAGATCGCCCGAGCGAATCCGGGGGCATCGATCGACAACCCGTTGGTCAAGCTTGCGGGATTGATTCTCGGCTCGCCGGAGTTTCAAAGACAATAGTGGCACAGACTTCAGTCTGCGCGGGGGATTTAAAGCATGAACCGAAGATACTTCATTAAATCCGGCGGCATCGCGTTGGCTTCGTTTGGAGTGATGGCCTCTGCGCCTTCATTTGTGAAGCGGGCGCTGGCCGAAACAATCGGCGCACCCGGCGCGCGCCGCAAAACTTTGATCGCAATCTTCCAGCGCGGCGCGGTTGATGGATTGAACGTAGTCGTGCCGTACGCTGAGCATACCTATTATGATCTGCGGCCCAACATCGCGGTGGCCAAGCCGAATGGTGGCGCGGAAGCGGCAATCGACCTGGACGGTTTCTTTGGCCTTCATCCGTCGCTTGCCTCGTTCAAACCACTTTGGGATTCGAAGCGTCTGGCGATCGTGCACGCATCGGGCTCGCCCGATAACACGCGTTCGCATTTTGACGCGCAGGATTACATGGAATCGGCGACGCCCGGAGTGAAATCCACGGCGGATGGCTGGCTGAATCGGTTTCTGCAAGTGAAACCGGATCCGCAAAAGTCTCTCTTCCGCGCCGTGTCGATGACACAGAACATGCCGCGCGCGATGCAGGGCAGAGCGTCAACCCTGGCGATTTCAAACCTCGCTGATTTCAACATTCGCGCTGGGCAAAGCTCAGCTTCTGTGCAGGGCGGGTTTGAAGCGATGTATGACGATAAGTTTGTCAAAGATGCTCTGCACGGAACCGGGAAGGAAACGTTCGAAGCCATCAATTATTTGAAGCAGGTTAATCCCGGGCAGTACAAACCTGAGAATGGCGCAGTCTATCCGCAGAATCCTTTGGGTAACGCGCTGAGGCAAACGGCGCAGTTGATAAAGGCAGGCGTCGGACTGGAAGTGGCTTTCACTGACATCGGCGGTTGGGACACTCACGTCAACGAAGGTAACCAGCAAGGACAACTCAGCAACCTTCTGCGGCAGTTCAGCACCGCGATCACTGCGCTCTATACGGATCTGGGCCAGCGGATGGACGATGTAGTGATCCTGACAATGTCTGAGTTTGGGCGCACGGTCAAAGAGAATGGCAATCGCGGCACCGATCACGGTCACGCCAATGCGATGTTTGTGGTGGGAAACTCAGTCCGCGGTGGCAAAGTTTACGGCGATTGGCCCGGGTTGGAGAATGATCAGTTATACGAAGGCCGCGACCTCGCGCTGACTACTGACTTTCGCGACGTCTTTGGAGAGATTGCGGCGAAGCACCTGGGCGCTGCGAATTTGAAAGGGATCTTTCCGGGCTACGCAGGCGGCAAGTTCCGCGGCGTGCTGGGATAAGCGCAAGGCAGTAAGGTCGCAAGAGGGGCAGCGTTTACTCGCTGCCCTTTCCTTTTTACCGCGGAGGACATGCCGAGGATTCCGCAGACTCCGCAGAGAAAATCGAAAGAACTACCTTACTTAACGATCGCCGCGATACGAAGTGGTCCACCGCTCCCACCCGCAATCTTCATCGGCATCGCGATGACAATGAATCCTTCCGCCGGCAGGGCGCTCAGATCTCCAAGGTTCTCAAAGGCAGGAATATTCTTCGCGAACAGAGCCTGATGACTCTCGAAGAGCGTCGATTGACCATAGTCGATGCTTGGTGTGTCGAGCCCGATCGCTTTAATTGATCGATTGGTGGTAAGCCAGCGCGCGGCGTCAGGACTCAATCCGGGGAAGTGAAGCTTGGCGACTGCTGCCGCGCCACGTTCATCTGTGCCCATGTACCTGACCCGATCGGGCCAGTACTTTGCGAAGCCCGTGCGTAGTAAAACGATCGCGCCGGTGGGAATCTGGCCATGCTGTTTCTCCCATGAATTGAAATCGTCAACGCTGATCAGGTAATCGTGATTTGCTTCGCACTGCTTGGCGACATCAACGAGAATTGCGCTTCCCATTAACTGCTCGAGCGGAACTTGATCCAGCGTGTTCCCATTGGCGGAAAAATGTCGAGGCGCGTCGATGTGGGTCCCCCCGTGCTCGGGGGCGCTGAATTTGTTTGAGGCGTAGTAGTAACCTTTGTCGGTGACGCCGGCCTGTTCCTTCTCGAGTTTAAAGCCTTCTTCGGTGGGCCAGTAGATAGTTTGTGCGTCGAATGGGTGAGACAAATCGATGACCTTGCCGGTGGGGAATTCAAGTTTCGAGGGTGATCCAGTTTTCGTTTGAGCACAACCTCCGATTAAGGAGCAGAGAAAGATTAGAGAGCACAGTTTTTTCATGGTCGATTCCTCCTAAGTCTGCTTCGTTACGCTTCGCGGCTCAACGTCTTGGCGAGAGATTATTCACGCCGAGGCGCGAAGGCGCAAAGGCGCAGTCAGTGAGTTTGGGGCGGAGGTCAGTACCGGGAGCGGTAGCGACCGGGTCGCAGTTGATCCCAACAATTCAGATCGCCAGAGCCTACCCGGTCGCTATCGCTCCCGGTACTGACCTCAGCGTCCCCTCTTCAGGACTAACTAGCACAGCTCGCCGCTTTTCGTTTATCCTGCGAACCGAAAATCATTCGGCGAATCAAAATTGAATCGAGACATTTATGATCGTGAATCCTGCATCAGCCCGCGTTGGTAAGCTTGTTGCCACCACTCTTGCCCTGTTGACCGTCATAGCGACGTCGATTACGGCTCAATTATCACGGCCGCAGGCGCCGCAAATTCAGTATTCGCCGCAACTCGTATCGGAAATCAAGAAGGTTCAGCAGGCCGCCCTGGCCAGCGATTATGCCTATTCCCGCCTCGCGCACCTGTGCAACAACATCGGCCCGCGCTTGAGCGGTTCGCCGCAGGCGCAGGCGGCGGCAACCTATGTGGCCGCAGAGCTGCGCAAACTCGGTCTCGAAGTAAGAATGGAGAAGGTGATGGTGCCGCACTGGGTCCGCGGGCAGGAGACGGCCGAGTTAACTGACTTTGCCGGAATGGCGCCGAATACCACGCAGAAGATTGTGCTGACGGCATTGGGCGGAAGCGTGGCGACACCGGCGCAGGGAATCACCGCCGAAGTTATCGTCGTGAATGACTTTGACGAATTGCAGGCGCTGGGCCGCGCGCGAGTCGCCGGAAAAATTGTTTTGTTCAATGCGAAGTTCGATCAGCAACTTGCGGATAACGGTTTCTCCGGTCAAGCGTATGGTCAGGCAGTCATTTATCGCGGAGCCGGCGCCAGCGCGGCAGCCCGCCTGGGAGCGGTCGCCACGCTAAATCGATCGGCTGGTGGGGCTGACTATCGTTTGCCCCACACTGGGGCGCTTCGCTACGCCGATGATGCGCCAAAGATTCCGGCCGCCGCCGTGGCTAGTGAAGACGCAGACCTGCTGGCTTACCTTACGAGAGATGGAGCAGTGAGAATGCATCTGGTGTTGACGCCACAGACTTTTCCTGATGAACCGAGCTTTAACGTGGTTGCCGATTTGAAAGGGAGTGAGCAGCCTGAGCAAATCGTAATAGTCTCGGGCCATCTCGATTCGTGGGACCTCGGCCGCGGCGCCATCGATGACGGCGCGGGCGTGGTTATGGCAATGCAAGTCGCTCAGGTTTTGAAACAGCTAGGTCTGCGTCCCAAACGAACGATCAGGGTGATTGCGTGGATGAATGAAGAAAACGGACTCGCGGGCGGTCGCACTTACGCCGAAGATCATAAGAGCGAGATCGCCACACACTTCGCGGCGATTGAAGCAGACCTCGGCGCGGGTCATCCGCTTGGGTTCTATGCGTCAGGAAAACCGGAGGTGCTGACGTTGCTTCAGCCGCTCGCGGTAATCCTGCAAAGCCAGGGCGCGGGTGTAACCCGCGCTGCGGGAGAGACGGGTTCTGACATTGGCCCATTGGGTGCTGCTGGCGTACCAACGTTCGCTCCAATCCAGGATGCGCGCACCTACTTCAACTATCATCACACCGCGGCGGACACGCTCGACAAAGTTAACCCGAGAGAGTTGCAGGAAAACTGCGCAGTGGTCGCAGCGTTGGCTTACACCTTGGCGAACATGCCGCAGCCTCTGCCGCGGTGATAGTTTTGGAGTGCGCTGACTTGTCAGCGCTTTGAAAAGCGGCGACAAGTCGCCGCACTCCAAAACAGGGCCGCCTAAAGGTGGAACTCCGAACAAAGGTTCATGTCCCTCCAGCCAATCATCAAGCGCTTTGATTCCATCGATTCAACTAACCTGGAAGCGATGCGTCAGGCGAAAGCGGGCGCGCCCGAAGGGCTCTGCATCGTTGCGCGCGAACAGATCAGAGGTCGTGGCCGGCTGGATCGAAGTTGGCAGTCACCGCCAGATGCCGGGCTTTATATGAGTTTGGTGTTGCGGCCGAAATTTGAAATGAACGCATGGCCGCTAATCACCTTGATGGCGGCGCTCGCTGTTTATGACGCGCTGATGAAAAGCTGCGAGCTCCGCGCCGACATCAAATGGCCTAACGATCTCTGTGTAAATGATCGAAAGCTTTGCGGCATTCTGGCTGAGACAGTCGAGACAACTTTGGGCGCGGATGCGGTGGTCGGAATTGGGATCAATTTGAGTTGCGAAATTGTGCCGCTGGTTCCGGCAGAGGCTACGTCAGTTGAATCGGTGACGGGCCGCAGGCCGGACGTCGAGCTTGTCTTAAATGAATTGCTGAAATCGATTGCGGAGAGATACGACCTCCTTCACAGTGCGGCAGGTTGCGAACACACAATTCGGGAATTGTGCGCTCACTCGTCTTATGCGATGGGCAGGCGCGTGCGCGTAACCCTGGGCGACGAAGCCTTCGAAGGAACGACGCGGGGTCTGGAAAGCGATGGCGCCCTGCGGGTTGAAACCGCAGAGGGCAGTATGAAAATTGTTCGGGCCGGCGAGGTGGCGGCTTTGCGATCGATGAGGGGCGAATGATGGCGCGGATCGTTATCTCTACCTTTGGATCTTTCGGCGATATCCATCCCTATGTCGCGATCGCTTTGGAATTGAAAACGCGCGGACACACTCCGATCATTGCCACGTCGGAAGTTTATCGGGAGAAGATGGAAGCGCTCAGTATTGAGTTCCATCCCGTGCGGCCTCCGATGCCTTCGTTCGACGAGCCGGAGGAACTTGGCAAAATAGTTGAAGGCGTCATGGATCCTCGTGACGGGGGCGAAAAGGTCATGCAGTTGCTGCTGCCGCACCTGCACGATATCTACGCTGATCTTGATGCGGCGACCGAAGCCGCAGACTTGCTGTTAACGCATCCGCTTCCCCTTCTGGGTCCGATCGTGGCACAGAAGAAGCGCCTGCGTTGGGTATCGAGCGTGCTGGCGCCGGCATCATTTCTTTCGGTTTACGATCCGATTGTCCCGCCACAATGGCCCGGTCTGTACAAAGTGATGCGGCTCAGCCCGTGGGTCGGCCGCGCGGTGATGGCGCTGGCGACGAAAAAGCTGGATAAGCTGATGCAGCCGGTTTACGACGTGCGCGCCGAGTTGGGACTGCCACGTGGTGAGCAACCAATTTTGGCCGGCCAGCACTCGCCGACCTGCGTGCTAGCACTGTTTTCAAAGGTGTTGGCCGCGCCACAGCCCGATTGGCCGGAAAATACGATCGTGACGGGATTTCCTTTTTACGACCGGCGAGATTTTTTTGGCGAGAATGTAATCGCGAAAGAAGTAGTTGAATTTCTCGATGCGGGCGAACCGCCGATCGTGTTTACCCTCGGCTCGTCCGCCTTCTGGGTGGCCGGAAACTTCTATCGCGATTCCATCGAAGCAGCGAAAGCGCTCGGGAAGCGTGCGTTGTTGTTTATCGGCCATTCGCGCAATCTGCCGGCTGAGCCTTTGCCTCCGGGAGTTGCAGCATTTGAGTACGCGCCTTACAGTGAGGTCCTGCCACGTGCTTGCGCCATAGTTCATCAGGGTGGCGTAGGGACTACCGGCCAGGGACTGCGTTCCGGAAAGCCGGTGCTGATCCTGCCGCACGCGCATGATCAATTTGATAACGCGGCGCGAGTCGTCAGGTTGGGATGCGGCCGGACAGTACCGCGGCCGCAGTATTCGGTAAAGACCGCAACCAGCGAG
>DATISD010000102.1:0-11120 GCA_035469005.1 Pyrinomonadaceae bacterium
AGAGCTACGAGACCGGTCGCACTCGACGCATTCGATGGAACGACCTGCACTCCGTTCAGTTTCGCAATATAAAGTTCAGCTGTTGTCGTGTTGAGCCCCGCAGTATCAAACAATGTATCGATGTAATCACGGTTCGAAAGATTTCCATACTTGCTGAGGAACTGCGGCCGAGTCACGAACTCATTGAAGTAAGTTTGTTTGTTTATCTCGAGCTGCGCATTCGCCCCCGGCGCACCGAACACAAAATCCCTTTGCAGTATCGTGGCATCGTTGACGAACTGGTTGTAAGTCAGCGGCACCGGCGGATTAGGCGCGCTCATATTTCCGAACGCTGCTTTATTGGTTAGATATGCCAGCAGTCCGGTTTCGTTAAATTCGATTGAAAGAAAGAATGAAGCGGAGGTGTTGATACGCTGCACCTCAAGGCAACCGGGATTCGCGCCGCAGGACGTAATATTGTTGGTCCAGAATTGAAAGCCGCTCGGATCCGGTTGTCGATTGAGAAAATCAAGATAGTGCTGGTAGACAAGGAAGTTCGTGGAATCAATCGGATTCGTGGCGGTAGTCGTCTCGTTATCAGCAATCGTAACTGTCGCGATGTTCGGCGAACCTAAAATCGCGCCCGTTGGGTTACTGAGGCCGACGGTGAAACTCTCGTTCCCTTCCCCATACGCGTCGTCAGTCAGAGTCACGAAGATGGTCTTGAAAGTTTCGCCGGCAGCGAAATTCAACTTGCCAATCGTAGTCGCATAATCGCAGCGAGAAGACGCATTGCCGTTAATGACGTTGCAATTATTCGCACCGCCGCTGTCACTGGTGGAGTAATTAACACTCGCCGCCAGTGAAGTGTCGCCCAGTCGCGTCACCGTCACAGTCGCGCGGCCGGCTGATTCGCTGACCAGATAACTTGCCGCACTGAATTGAACGCTACTGGCTGACGACGACGTCGCAAACTGCCCGCGAATTTCCCCGTTCGGAAAGTTCGCGCTGTGAACGTTGATATAGAGCAGACCGTTCTTCAGGTTCGCGACGTCGGTGGGCGTCAGCGTGATCTCAAAATCGCTGATGTTACCGTTTGGCAAGGGAAAGAGTATGGGCGCTATCACGCCGCTGCCACCCGGCCCGTGAATGTGCGCGTCCGTCTGAGCGCTGGTTAAACCGCTGAAATTCAGCGACACTCGCGCCGTTGCCTCGTCCGGACTCAGTAACAGAGTCGCGCTGCCGGTGGCGGTTGTATTATTCGGCGGCGTCTCCTGCGCGCCGGTTAAGTTCGCGGTGAACAGCGCCGGCTGCTTTCCAGAGATTTCATAGACGGATCCATTCGTGTTTGAAACAACGAACAGGTTTCCGTTCGGCCCGCTTTGAATGTCAGTGGTGATGCCAAAATCCCGACCAATCAATAACGTCTCGCTTTCTTTGATATCGAACTTGTCGTCGTTATCCGCGACTAAGTCATCGAGGCGCGCATCGCTGAATAAAAAATGTTGCCGGTCGGGAGTGAGCTTGAATCTGAACAGAAAGCCGCCCACCAAAAACGTCCGGGCCGCACCGACGAACATGTCGCCTTCAAATTGCGGCCCAAGTCCACGCCCGGCGACAAAGCCCAGCGGGGACGCCGGTATCGCGTACTTCCAACTGAATTCGGGATCGTTGTAATGCGCGCCGGGAAGCATGTAGAGACTGGCGAGCGCCGCTGCCGGAGTGTTGGCAATCAGCGTCGGCGGCCAACGCAATTGCTGCAAATCGCCGGAGCCATAACTCGTCTCGATCTGTTTGTATTGAGCCACCCGGCTGTTCGGCCCCATCATTTGAATCCAGCCGTTGTTCGATCCGGCGGTCACGCGATTCATTTCGTCAAACGCATCATCGCCGTTTTCCTGGTCCCAAAGATTTCCGGAATAAGGATCGAACCCCAATCCGAAACCGTTGCGCACACCGTACGCATAAAGTCTGCGTATATTCGCCGATTCCTCAGTTTCCAGGAGCGTCGGTATGCCGGCAAAGGGATTGTCTGGGGGCGTCGAACCGTCGTCATTCAAACGCAGGATGAATCCAGTCAGATGATTGTTGTCGGGTTGAGGCCCGCCGAACTGATCATCCGGCACAGGACCCTGCGTATTGTTCTGCAAAAGGCCGCGACGTCCGTTGTCACCCATTAGAATGAAGAGCTTGCCGTCGGGCCCGAAACGCAGCACACCGCCGTTGTGATTGCCGCGGAGTTGTTGATTTGCATCCGCCTGAAATGCACGCAGCCTGATGATGTTGCGATCGAAGCTCAACGTCGAGCCATTCCAAACGTACCGGTCCACGCGATTGCCGAGAGTCGGCACTTCCGCGAGGTTGGTCGTATCAACTCCAGTACTGCTCTCGGTCCAATACAAATAAACGTAGCCGTTAAAAGCAAAGTTGGGATGCAGCGCAATCCCCAGCCCGCCGCGCTCAGAACCACTGTTGACGGCGAGATCGAGCGGCGCTGGGTTCTGCACCACGCCGTTGATTACTCGCTGGACCTTGCCGGTGTTCTTTTCAAAGATGAAGAAATCGTTATTCCCGATGAAAGCCAGGCTGGTCGGTTGAGACAGACCGCTGACGACGGTCTTCACCGAAAGATTCGGATCGGTCATCGACGGTCCGGAAGATGGCGACTCAATACGGGTTGCGATGCTGGCGAGATTGTCGCTTGGATCAGGATCGGACTCTGTCGCGCTGACGCTCGCATTGTTCGTCAGGATTCCCACCGACTGTGGTTGGAGCAAAATGTCTATGATTGCGAATGTGCCGTTTGCCAGCGAGCCGAGATTACACGTGACAGTGGAGACCCCAGTGCACGAACCCTGAGTAGGTGTCGCTGAAGTGAAGTGAATACCGGCCGGCAGATCGTCATTCACCACTACGTTCGTCGCGGGCGAGGGACCATTGTTCGTTACCGTAAGGCGATAAGTCAGATTCGCGAGCGTCACCCCGGGATTAGGCGATGCGGTCTTGGTCAATGACAAATTTGCAGTGGCCGGGCCGGAAACAATTAGCTGCCCTGGGAAGGAGTGTTGCAGGTTGCCGCTCGTTGCGGTGACGTTAAGCGAATAAATCCCCGGCGGTGTGTTGCCGGTCGTCGTAATCGTCAAGGTGGACGACTTTGAGGACGCGTCAGTAATTGAGATTGCCGCCGGACTAAAATTTGAAGTCGCGTCATTGGGTAGGCCGGCGATGCTCAGGGATATGTTTCCGGTGAATCCGCCGGCCGGAGTAACGGTGGCGGTGTACGTAGTACCTCCGCCCGGGTTCACGGTTCGCGAAACCGGCGTAAGCGAGAGCGAAAAGTCGGCGGCCGGCGTAATATCAGCGATTTTGGCCACGAACGCGTCCTGGCCGCCTGCGTTTCCCAGTTGTAGAGGCGCTGCTGTCGGAAAGTTCGTGGACGCGGTATAGCCGGTAACATAAGCATTCGACGTGTCGACCGTGATTGGATTGGTGGCAGTGACTGCGGCGACAAAATTTTCATTCGCGGCGCCGCCGAGATAAGTCGAATACAAAAACGAATTGCCCGCCGGATTTAGCTTGGCCACAAACGCATCGAATCCGCCTCCGCTGTTCAGTTGCAGCGGCGTAACCACAGGGAGGTTCGTCGAAGCAGTAAATCCGGTTACATACACCCCCGTGGCATTTACGGCGATGCCGGTGCCGCGATCGTCACCGCTGCCTCCGTAGTAAGTCGCGTAAACTTTCGTGCCGGTATTTGAGATTTTCGCGATGAAGGCGTCGAACGATCCCCCTGACGTTGGTTGTGCCGGATTAAGGGCCGGAAAGTTGTTCGACGAAGTTTGTCCGACGACGTAGACGTTCGACGCAGAGCTGTCGATCGCAATGCCGAAAGCCTTATCGTCTCCGGAACCTCCAAGATTACTGCAAAAGACAAGCGAACTTATCCCGCTCGCGTTAGTGTCGAACTTCGCGACGAACGCGTCGAAACTGCCGCCAAAGCCCGCCTGAAATGGATCTTCCGTAGGGAAATCAGGTGAAGCGCCAAAGCCTGCGACGTAAGCGATTCCGTTGCTACCCAGGACAACTCCGCTGCCGCGATCAGTTCCCGCACCTCCGATAAAGGTTGAGTAGAGCAAACCAGAGCCGCTCGCGTTGATTTTTGTGAGAAAGGCGTCAGTGTCCCCGGCGCGCGAACCCTGGTAAGTGCCGACGCTGGTGGGGAACGAATTTGATTTTGTGCCGCCGGTAACGTAAGCCACGCCGTTAAGGTCGACCGCTATTCCTTCGGTTGAGTCGTTCTCTTCGCCGCCCAGAAATCCTGAATAAACCAATCCATTTCCCTGCGGATTCAGTTTGAAGACCACCCCATCAAAATCTCCACCACGATAAGCAGGCGCAAAAGAACCAGCCGTAGCGGGAAAGTCTGTCGAAGTAGAATCGACTCGTCCCACCACATATGCATTGCCGTTGCTGTCTGTTGCTATCCCGTCGGCACGATCGATGCCGCTCCCGCCGACATAGGTGGAGTACAAAATATTGCCGGTCGCTCCATCGAACCTGGTGACAAAAATGTCGCTCAAACCTTTCTTGTTTGCAGCCGCGGGCCCTTGCGTGGGAAAGTTTGCAGAACTAGTAGTGCCCGTGACGTAGATGTGGCCATTGCTGTCGAGCGCTATGCTGCTGCCTGAATCGTCGTTGCTGCCACCCAGATACGTCGAATACACCAGCGTGGGGTCGATGATTAGCGTCTTTGATTCGTCATAGTCGCCAATTTCAAAACCAACTTCGCTCTTGCTGAGCAGAACATAATGGCCTTCTACCGTTCGTCGTGCACCGTTTATCTCCTGATAAATCTGAGGCCTTCGCTCAACAATCTCCTGGCGGCCCTTACGCAACACTAAATCACCGTTCATCGTAATTTTTCTTGAAACGTCACGGTCAAATGCGAGGCGAATCGCTTTAGGGTCGGCGCCGGGTGCTACGGTGAAGTCGTATTCAATCTCGTGATGATTGCCGTAATAGGTAAGATCAATCCCCGGATAGATGCTTTCGTACCTGACTCGTCGAAATGTCGGCACGTCCGTCTGCCACTTCGCGCAGTTATTTCCGAGCAGATAATTTCGGCGCTCAATCAACTGTTGTTCTCCCCTGACATTTGCCCCGGGGTTCGCGCCGGAAAATTTGAATCTGAATTTTAACGACACCGTCAGCAGTGCGGCTTCTCCGGAACTTAGCAGCAGTTGCGCCCGGGGACCTCTGGCCAGGAACTTGACGTGCGGACCGGCCTGTCCGGTATTGAGTTCAAACGCCAGCGGCAAGTCAGCAAAAAGTTGTCTTAGCTTGCCTTCATCGATCGCTGAAGTTTTTTGGACCGGTAGGGCCGATGAGGGAGTCGCTTGTGGCCGAGGCTGAATTCTGAACACAAGCAGAACCAGGGTGAACAGCACAACCAAGGTCATGATCATGCGTCTGTAACGCTTAAGCCCGAGTTCCTTCATCTTCAAGTTACCGCGGTCGTTCCGAGACAGCTTACCAAAAAGAAAAGGATCGAGCATGATCGAACACGTCCTGTCTGTGCTCGACCGTTTTCGATCCTTCATTCAACGAAACGGAACTAACTTGCTGCGAGTCGCTCGCGCTACCCGAGGAACCCCAGATTTTGCGTCGGGAACTTGCTCAGGTTTGGGAACACGGTGGTCAAAAGATTGGCCGGCAGCCCGTACCAGGCTGCGAGCGTTGCCCCGTACTGATCGATTGACGTCGTCGGTATCCAACGGCCGCGCTTGCCGCCATCGTCATTAGGTCCGTTCACATCAAGCGTGGGGTAGCTACCGTAGAAACTGCCGCCCAAAACTGCGCCACCCATGATGAATGCGTGACTGCCCCAGGCGTGATCAGTACCAACGGAAGCGGCGCCGCTGCCGGACGGCTGAAAAGTGCGGCCGAAATCTGAGATCGTAAAGAGCGTCACGCTGTTGCTGTTTCCCTGGAAACCCATCTCGTCATAAAACGCGCGCGCAGCCTGGCTGAATAGCGTCAGCAGATTTCCCTGGCCACCTGAGCCATTCGGAATTGTCGGATCGGCAGAGGTTTCATTCGTATGCGTATCAAATCCTCCAATCGAACAGAAAAAGATTTGCCGCTTCATTCCGAGGGTGTCTTTGATTTTGATTAGCTTCGCTACTTGTCTGAGTTGGTTACCGATACCGGTTGCGGGAAACGTCGCCGTCAATACCGGATCAGGTTGATTCAACATCTGGTCGGCACTGAGCGCCTGATTCGTCGTGTCGCTGGCGCCCTTGATCAACTCCTGCGAGGTGTCGAACCCCAGCAGTTGACGAAAACTGCTTCCGTTGGTGAAAGGATTCGCTGAAGCCGGCCCATTCCAATTCAGGTTTAGTACCGTCTGTAGAGCACCTGTTCCGATTGTTAGTTGACGAGTGTTGACTCCCGTCTCAAAAAGATTCGTGCCGGAGACAGAAATACTCATCGGCAAAACTGTGACACCGTTCAGTGAGCCGGTGTTATCAGCCACGCGACCGCCCCAACCCGTTTGTCCTGTCGTCTTACAAATTGAGGTCATTTGCTGGTTGACCTGGTCGGAGTGCGAAAACAGCTGGTACGGTCGAAAGGCGCCGCCAGCGTTACTTTGATATTGCGCCTTGGTGGTCGGCTGCAAGAGCGAACCGTAATTGCAGAGAATTGCCAGCTTGCCTTGATTCCACGGACCCATAAGTCCGGGCAGTTGTCCGGCGTTCGCGACTTCAGGCGAAAGATTCGGGTGCAAGCCAAACACATTACCGCCCTGATTGGGCGGCGAAATCTGTACGAGCGCGCTCTTTGGAATGGCCAGACCTGAGGCGGTCCGGGTGGCGTCATAACCATTCGCATCGCTGTAACCGGTGTAAGGCACCACCATATTATTACCGTCTGAGCCACCGTTCAGAAATACGCAAACCAGCGCTTTGTAATCGGGAGCCACTTCGGGCTGTTGCTGGACCATCGCATTGACCGCTGAAAAACGATCGAGACTGCTGACCACGGCGGCAGCAGTCAGGCTGCAGGCTGAATCTCGCAAAAACTCTCTTCTGGTTCGTTTCATATCTACCTCTCCACCTGGTATTGCGACGAGCTGGCGACTAAATAAATTGCGGTTTGGGTTCGCTGCAGGGCCTGGGTTGTAGCATTCGCGTTCGTGATTGCCGTGACTGTAGTGACGATGCTCGCTTTCATTTGCGCCGACATCGTCCCGTGCATGAGCCTGGCGTCGAGCGCATCCACCAACTGCTGCGGCGTGGCAGCCAACGCCTGAAAACTAGCGAAATTGATCTGTGTACCTTGTGGACGGTTGGGTAGGCTCACCGCTATGCCGTTGCCGCCGTTCTGTAAGAACAACGTGTTAATGAAATTGGCCCGGGCATAACTCGTAGACGTGTCGAGGATGCCGAACTCCGGACCGAACAAATCCGTGCCCGGCAGGTTGAAGTCCGCGGGGAAATAACTGAATACTGTTGGCGGATTGAAAACATTCTGACCCAGGTTATTGCTGAAGTTGCTGGGACTGTTCGAGACGAGCACGCCGTCCGTCTTACTTGCATCAGTCGCATTGAAAGCCCGCAACAGGCTCGTCATCAGGAGTACTGGTTCGCGCAAATGGCCGTAGCCTGGATCAGTCTTAACATCGCCGCGAGCCTCGGGGTCCAGAAGAATGCTGGTGATCACGGCCTTAATATCTCCACGCACACCTGATCCGTTATTGGCAAAGGCTGCTGAGCAGCGACCGACATAAGCGGGACTCGGGTTGCTGCTCACAAGTTGATGAATCATCTGAATGCACACAAACGGTCCGGTGTTCGGGTGATTGAACAGATTATCAATCGCCGTGTTCAGAGAGGTGATGGCGTAGGCCTGAGTGGCGGCCAGTTGCTGAGCTGTGGTACCGGTTGTGCAATTCGGACACGCCGCTATAACAACGGGCGTTGCATGATTGATATCCGTCAACAAGGTCTTTTGAGCAATGTCGTATCTGTTCCGGTTGGCATTCGGCACCATCGGATCCAGGTAGTTCGTAACCGCAGTCGTCCCGTCGACACTCCAAACTTTGTTCGCGTCCAGATCCCAACCTGTAAACACCCGCGCCAAATTAGTAATCGTGTTCTGGTCGTAACTGGGGATGCGATTGCCTTGAGCGTCGAGCACCGGAGTGCCGTCCTGATTCAGAGTATCCACACCGATGGAAAACAGTTGCATGAGTTCACGCGGATAATTTTCGTTCGGAGTGGGATTGTTTCGATCGCCGACCGAATTGCCTCTCATATTCAGATACTCGCCCATGCCCGGGTTCAGCGTGATCTCATAGAGCATGTTGCGAAAGTTGCCGAATGAGTTGCGATCGATGGTCTGTAGATAAGGAACGTACCAAAACGGCTGATTACCGTTCAGTTGCTGACCACCTACTACCATGAATTTGTGAAAAGCGAATGACACCCGCTGTCGCAATTGATCCGATTGCGTCAGCGCATTCAACATGAACTGCTTCTGGATCGGATACAAAGTGTAATTGTCCCGGAAGCAGGTTGTGCTGGAATCGCAGGGCGGCGCCGGGGGGCTGGCCGGATAAAACTGCGGATAAGGCGTCGCAAACGGATAGCCTGAAGACAGACTGAATTTTGGATCAGTCGTGGAATCGACGAACTGCGGAGGCATGTTCAACTGCTCGTTTATATACGCCGGTATGCCGACGGCGCGTAGATGATTGAAATCAGCGTCATCGCCCCGGCCTCCCCAGCTTGATTGCTCGAGGAACCTGCGCAGGTCTTGATCCGATGCAAACGCCGGATCGTTGTACTGCGCCTGGAACTGGGCCAGCGTCAAAGGCGTGGCTGCCCCTGGCGGCGTTAGGGGAGCCGGATTCGGAGCCGAATCATCCGCCGGCCCACCGCCAATTTGTCCGATCGCTACGCGGGCACGATTGCTGGCCATGCCGTGAAGGTTCAGGCGGACCAGCACGTCGCCGAGATTCGCGCTCATCAAATCGTTCAGGCGTACCACGACCATATAAATGCCCGGGAAGTTCGGGACCGGGCCGACGTATTCAACCTTAAGCGGATAGATCATGTGGGCTGCATCCTCTGCATCCGCCGTCAACGCACTCGACGGTTCACCGGAAAGAAAATCGAGGTTCATGCAGAACAGCGTGATGCGCGTTCGAGGGTCGGCAGGACTGAAGTTTCCTTCGGAGTTTAGGGTAAAGGGTTCGGCGCGCATGGACACGGACTCGAGCGCAACTGCGCGCGTCGAGCTCGATGACACGGTAAACAATGAAGGCGATATGCTGGGGGCGGCAAAGCTGGCCGCAGCGCAAAAGGTGACCAAACCGGCGCAGAAGATCAAAACGAAACACCTGCGCACAGCAAAGGCTCGCATTCTCATAGGTAGCTTCCTCAAAAATATAGTCGATAATTCGACAAGTGAGGCGTAGATCTAACGGAAAGCTGGTGGAGGGGCCACCGGGCCATGCACCCTGGTTCATGCGAATATAGCATGCCGAGCCAGAACGTGGTCAACAGGTTTTTAGACGCGGCATGTCGCGTTTTAGTCGGGCTTTTTGATCGACAAGATTCTTTCTGAATCCTTAGCTTGAAGCGCTAAGAGAGCTTTGCGGTGGCTCTGATCAATTCATAGAAGCCTGCCGCGGCTCCCAGAATCACGCCAGTCACGAGCAACCAGGGTCTTGTTCCCAACCAACGGTCTAAGAGCCATCCGACCAGCAGTCCCGAAACTACTGCCGCAAACAATGAGAAGGCGGCCGCATAGGCGAGGCCGGTCTTGCGATTGGTTTCTTCCTTGTCTTCTTGAAGTGGCAACGAACTTACCAATTAGCGCGAGCCAGGAAATTCTTCGGGGCCTCGAACAACAATGCTTTTCGCGAGTGTCGCATCGAGTCATGAATGAAACAAACATGCGTACACCAGCAGGCTTTGCCGCCGTCGATTGCTTTAACTTCCTGCGCTCGCGAATGCGCGGCCCACAACGCACTAAAGTCGAAATCGTAATCCTTCAGGGTGGCGAACTTCTCGCGCAGCTCACACGCGCGCACGTCTCCGTTGTAATCGATTACTGCAATTGTTTCGCCGGCCGTACAGGGAAAAGGCCAGGGTGTGACCTGATCGAAGTTAGCATGCTGGGTCCGATAGTGCGTGGTAATCGCGCCTACGTACGCGACGTTCTTCACAAAGCGTGCGGCGGCATCGTCATCCGCGAACATGCGGTCGCCATACCTCTTGGTGAGCTGCGAAACGTACGAATATACGCGCGGCAACACTTCCGACGGGATTTGCTTGATCTGGTCACCTACCGGTGTTTCACCGCGGACGATGTTGAAGTACTGACCGTCCAGCTGGAAACTATGCCACATGAACTCCGCGAGCGTTTCGATCTCCTCATAGTTCTCTGCGCACACCACGGTGTTCACATTCAGCCGAAACCGGTTCTTGAACTTGTCCTTCAATGGGTAAAGCTCTTCGATGCAATCGAGCGTCTTCTCCCAATGACCCGGTACTCCGCGAATGCGATCGTGTGTTTCGCCCTGTCCATCAAGCGCAATGTTTAAGTACAAATGCAACGAGGCATGAGTGCCAAGCGCCCGGTCTACAATTTCATAAACCCGCGATTTCACGAGTCCATTGGTCGGAATGATCAGGCGCCTTACGCCGTTATTGCGCACGAACAGATCAATGATTTCGGACGCATCGTGACGCAGCGTCGGTTCGCCGCCGGAAAGCCACAAGTCCGTAATCGCCGGCATGGTCCGCGACACTTTTTCGATTTGCGCAAAAGTCATGTCGCCCGGCCGGTTTAGCTCTTCATAATAAAAGCAGGTGCGGCAGAATGAATTACACCGAGAGGTGACAAACAGGATCACCGTGCCGAGGCGCTTTTCCCGTTTGGTGGACCGGATTAGTTGAACAAGCTGAACTGCTTTGTTGGGCACAAGTCGTATGGTAGTCGCAGGAAGCGACAGTTGCCAAGCGAGTGATCTAAATGGTTGCGCTCCTACCTGGCTGCCGAAACCGGCTTATTCTGATGGATCCGGTTGCGGATTGAATCCTCGCAACACTTCGTGGTCGATAACCGGCACT
>DATISD010000103.1:0-7537 GCA_035469005.1 Pyrinomonadaceae bacterium
TCGGACGCCGCGGAGCGCGTGTTATGCGCACGACAAACCAAACCAGCAGCAAGCTCAAACCTATTGTGGCGACAGTGTTGAACGCAACCAGCATCGGGAGGTGTTGTCGCCAGATGACCAGCACCACGATCGCGTTTACCAACAACAGCAATGAAGACAAGGCATCGAACGAATTCATCAATTTGATCCGATCGATCGCCAGCAAAAGATTTAGTCCCAACAGAGTGAGAAGTTGAAACGGGATTGATAAAGCTACGATCGTGATCAGCCTCGAAGAAACTCCATTGAACAGATCGGGCTTTAAGCTACCCAGCGCGACCACGATGATGGCGATCATACTTCCCACAAAAAAGCTAAATATGATCCCGTTAATCCATACCGAAGCCAGTTCACTGCGATCCCTGGCGACAAAATAGGTCGTGGCCGAAGGCAGACCCGCGCTGCCGAGCTGCAAAGCCAGAGCTACGGTCACGTTCAGTACGGCGAGTGCGCCCGTCCCTTCTGGTCCGAGCCAACGGGCGACTATCACGCTGGATCCGAGAAGACACCCAAGAATGATTAAACGCGTGAGGAAAGTGACCGCCACGCCGGAGGCAAAACTTCCGAATTCAGGAGCGATCGCCGCGGCGGCGTCGGCATCAGTCATGGCGGTTAAAGAGGGATCGCTCAGCATTAATGAAATGTGCACTGACGGTGCGGTTTGGCCAGGTGGCGTGGTTGTGCGCCCGTGGAATCACAGTCGAGATGCGCGTCAACGTCTGCTAACTAATCCAACGATCGTACCAAACGCTCAGATTCAACAGGCACCACAGATTCGCGCTCCAGTCTTTGGTCTCGCGCCGATGCTCGTCGGCCATGCGGCCGATGAAATCGTAATCAAAAAACTTCCGTTCGCGGATAGATGAGTTCAACAGTTGCTGAACCAGGTCAGCACCTTCGCGTCCGCGAAACCATTCACGCACTGGTGCACCAAATCCGCGCTTCCGTTGGTAGAGCACGTCCGCCGGCAGGATCGGTTCCAGCGCCCGCTTCAGAATGTGCTTGCCCGTCCGGCCTTTCACTTTGAGCTCGCGCGGCAAGCTCATCGCATACTCAATCAGATGGTGATCCAGAAATGGCACCCGAGCTTCGACCGAAGTCGCCATAGTGATCTTATCCACGCGCATCAGCAGCAATTCCGGCAACCGCAGCTTTAATTCGAGATAGGTCATGCGCGCGGCCGCGTCGGCACCGGGACGGGCGGCTGCAATCGCGTCCTGGTACTGCCGCACGATGTCATAAGTTGAAAGGCCGTTGCAGCGCGCGCGCATTTCACTTGTCAGCACACGCTTTTTCATCGTTTCGTCAAAGACGATGGCGCCACCCCAGAAGAGCGATTCGTTTGAACCCAGACGCCGGACTAACTCGGAAGCCATCCGCTTCTTCAAGACCTTCTGAACCAGAGGCTGGGCCACGGCAGCGGCAGCGCGACGAGCGGCCACTGGCGTACGTTCGGCATGGCGCCAGAAACGATCTTCAATCTGCAGATAGGATCGGAACCAGTCATAGCCGGCAAAAATCTCGTCTGAGCCTTCGCCGACCTGAACGACAATAGTGCCCGTGTCGCGCGCCAGCTTCGAGACGTAGTAGAGCGGAATGCAGACGGGATCGGCAATTGGCTCGTCCTGGTGAAACACGAGTTCCGGCAGAAACTTCTGCATGTCCGCGCGGCCAATGATTACTTCGTGATGATCTGTCCCGAATCGTTTCGAGATCGCTCGCGCTGAATCCAATTCATTCAACTCTTCGCAATCATCAAAGCCGACCGTGAAGGTACGCACCGGCTGCGTCATCAATTCAGACATCAACGCCACGTTCGCTGACGAATCGACTCCGCCGGAGAGAAAAACTCCGAAGGGCACGTCGGCCATCATCCGCTTGCGGATCGAATCGCGGAGTAGCTTTAAGATGTTCTCTTCGTGATCGCGCTCAGTGACGTTGGCCTCCGGTGATTGAGACGGTAAAGCGTCCCAGTATTGAGTGATCTTAATATCGCCGCCTCGATCGATAACCAGCATGTGGCCCGCCGGAAGTTTTTGAATGCCGCGAAAAAGAGTCTGCGGCGCGGGGGTCGTGACAAAGGTCAAATAGTGATAAAGCGCTTCTTCATTTATTTCCGCCGTCAACGACGGGTGTTTCAGGATCGCCTTAATCTCAGAAGCAAAGATGAAGCGCCCGTTTTGATGACAGAAATAGAGCGGCTTAACTCCGGCGCGATCGCGCGCGAGCACGAGCCTTTCCCGATCGGCGTCCCACAGAGCGATGGCGTAATCACCTTCAATATCATCAACAAAGTCGAGGCCACGCTCTTCGTAAAGATGGAGGATGGTTTCGGAATCCGTTCGTGAAGCGTAAATGTGGCCGCGCTGTTCCAGACCCTCTCGCAGCAAAGCGTGGTTGTAAATCTCGCCGTTAAAAACCAGCCACACGCGGTCCGTGCAGCCGTGCATTGGTTGGTGACCGGCGGCGGACAGATCGATGATTGACAGCCGGCGAAAGCCGAATCCGCCGCGCGCTTCATCAAAAACCAGATCGCCCGCATCATCCGGTCCGCGATGCGTCATCACGTCCGACATTGACGTGAGTAAATCGCGCTGCACGTTGCCGCGCGTCGCGCCGTATTCCCAGACTCCGCAAATGCCGCACATGCTTTAGATTTCAGATCTCAAATTTGAGATCGCAACAGTGTCAGAACCCCGAGCGGTAGCGAGGGGATCAGGTAGCCCCAAATGTCGACCTGTAAAAGAGATCACAACTGAGCAATTAATCAAGAAGGTTCGATGATCCGGTCGCTACCGCTCCCGGTTCTGATACAACCTTCATTCGCGCGTTCTCGTCTTCACCGGGCCGAATTGGAATTAGCACGAACCCCATTCTTAATGGAGCCGGACTCCGCACGCTCCAGCAGACGGAGACACTCGGCTCCTTCTCGCCGTAATCACGCGATGAATAACGCGGCTCCAATGCCGCCTCCATTTCGAGCTCGGTAGTTCGCTCGGGCTGCTGACGCACAATCAACAGTCGCGCGCCGCTCATTTTATCGCACACTTCTACGATCCCATCAGGACGAACTTTGGTATGTAAACTCGGGGCGACGTGAAAGCGAAAAGAAAACTCGTGCGTTCCTTCGCCTGGCAATTGGTCGTGAACCAGCCAGAAACGTTTGCGTTTGTCGAATCGAATTGTTCGCCGGTGAGTGATCGGAGACGCAAGTCGTTGATAGCCGCCGTGCTCACCAACCGCCGTGTCTGCGTCCGCGTTCGACTCCCAGGTCATCACATGTGGTCGCGCTTCGTTTCCGATAACGAAAGGCACACTCTGATCGATGGTATTCTGTTCGGCGCCATCAACCTGCACGGTCGAGTGATACGCTGTCGATCGAAACAAATGGCGCTCGTGCAGGTCAGCCGTATAAAGATATGAACCAGGATCGACGATGAAGGCCGTTCCGCACGCCGACACTTCTATGCTCAACGCATCATTGTGGCCATGCGAGCCACGCCCATTGACGCCGATTCCACCGGCGTTGAAATGCAGGTAGAGATCCGCATCACGAAGCAGGTAAACGCCCGCATCCGCAAAAGCGCACGAAGATGAGGCTTCGCTTGCCGGCAACGCGTCATAATCGCGCATGCCGCGCTCTCCCAAGAGCCAGAGGAGTTCTTCGGTAACCACGCCTCCATCGGTACGCACGCCTCCGGCGTGCTGCATGCCAGAGGCATGCGTACCGATTTTGTGCTGCATTCCGGAGGCATGCGTACCGATTTTGAAGCGCGGCTCCTGAAAAACCGCCGCGCCCAGGGCTAACAGGTACGCGTGATCATCCCCGGCGCGACGCACAATCGGGAACACCTGCCCGCTGTCCGAATCACCAACCAACGGCGCGCGCGCGTCGGGCCGCAGGTACGCGCGCATGTACTCAACCATCCCGCGCAACTTGCTCCAGTATTTCTCGCCGATGTCCAGACCATTGAGATGGCAAAGCACGAACGAGTAGAGGAACAGCTCAACCTTCAAACGATGATAACCGGTTGATGCTTCATAATCGGCGCCGTCAGGCAGCACCTGCTTGTCCATCTCTGTGAGCATCTCGCGGAAGCCAAACTCGCGCCACTCGCGCGCCGTTTCTAATTCCGGCAGCATCAACCCAATCCAAAGCAAACCCACAACGTCGGCCAGATAATGGTTGCTGGTCGCGATATGCGAGAACTCGAGGTGCCGTTGAATGTGCGCGCCATGCTGATCGAAAGTTTTAAGAAATTCCTTCAGGGCAATCTCATCCATTTGCGGGGCATGAAGAGATAGGGCAAAAGCCCCCAGCAGGTTCATCGCTCGCAATGCAACTTCCATCGCGCAGTTCCAATTCACCCCGCGCGCGACGGGGTTCTGTTCGCGCCAACCTGCGAGTTGCCGAAAGAAAGCCTCACTTATCTTATCGTCGTCGGTGATGGCATAGGCGCGTCCGAGCGTGATGAAATGCGCGCCTCGATTCAGTTCCCAGGCGACCCGCGCGTCTGAGCCGTCGTTTCGCATCAGATTTATGTCGGCGTGATAATCAAGCGGCCAACTAAATCCGGATAAGGGATCACGATTCCAATGAATCTCGTCCGCGCCAAAGCACTTGTCACCGAACCCGAGCAGGGGCCAGCAATGGTCGTCGATTACGCGCTTTGCCTGCTGAATCAGGCGCGCAGTTTCCTCAGGGAAGATTTGCGTTTGCAATCTCGCGGTCGTCGCGAGGTCCTGGAAACCGGGAAAGAATTTAGGTCGCGTGCGCGAGTGAAAATGCGCCAGCAGATCCGCAGCTCTAATGCGCGCAAATTCCTCGCGCAGCCGGGCCGGCTGTTGATTGAGTTCGGCCAGTTGCGCCTGCTCTTTCCGCCGCGCGTTCTTCACGCCGACGCGTCGCATCGCTTCCAGCGCGGCTGTCCTCGCATTGACGTCGCCGCGAAGAATGCGCTTCGTTTTGGAGATAATCTTCATCAAAAGAAGGTGGCACAGACTTCAGTCTGTGATTCACCTCTTCAACTTCACGGACTTAAGTCTGTGCCACAATCGAAGGTTAAAGGGGAAAAGAAGAAAGGGCAAAGGGAGTCAGAACCGCCTGCGTAGCGGGCGGTTCAACTATGTCGACTTGTGATTATGGATTACGAGATCAACCGCCCGCTACCGCAGGCGGTTCTGACAGCGCATCCAGAATTCGATCTGCCGTCTTTCCGTCCCAGAGTGGTGGCACTCGAAGCTTGGATTTGTCTGGCGGATTATCAAGTGCCTGATTTGCCGCGGTCACGATTTTGGTTGTATCGGTGCCGGCAAGCGAATTAGTTCCCATTTCAACCGTTATCGGCCGTTCCGTATTCTCCCGTAACGTGATGCAGGGAATGCCCAGCACTGTCGTCTCCTCCTGGATACCGCCGGAATCTGTCAGAACCAGCGCTGCGTTGCTGAGCAGATGAAGAAAATCCAAATACCCTACGGGATCGATAACAACCAGGTTCTTGATCCTCTCGGTTCGCCCCGCCAGCCCCAGCTCATCGATCATCCGTCGTGTCCGCGGGTGCACGGGAAAAATGATTGGCACGCGCTGGCCAATTTTCTCCAGCGCATCGAGAATGCGCGCGAAAGCGCCTTTCTCATCCACGTTCGAGGGACGATGCAGTGTCAAAACTGCGTATTCATGCTTTTTCAAATTCAGGGTGGCAAGAATTTGGGATTTTTTTGAGCGTTCCAAACTCGCAAACAATGAATCAATCATGATGTTGCCGACAAATCGAATTCGCTCCTCGGGGATTCCTTCGGCGCGCAGGTTTTCATTCGCGTCGAGTGATGGAGTCAGCAGCAACTCAGCGATTTGATCTGTCAAAATGCGATTGATTTCTTCCGGCATCGTACGGTCGCGACTGCGAAGGCCAGCCTCGACGTGAGCGACCTTTACCCCCAGTTTGGCGCAAACCAGGGCGCAGGCGACAGTTGAATTGACGTCGCCCACGACAATAACCCAATCCGGCTTTTCGTTGATGACGTATGGTTCGAACGCCTGGATTACGCCGGCGGTCTGCACCGCGTGACTGGCTGAGCCGACGCCCAGATCTACGTCCGGCTCTGGCATCTCCAAATCGCGAAAGAATGCCTCGGACATCGCCGCGTCATAGTGTTGGCCGGTATGAACCAGAATCGATTGAAATTCACTGGCACGGCGCCTCATGGCAGCAACAATTGGCGCTACTTTCATGAAGTTGGGCCGAGCCCCGGCAACGTTAATGACTTTGATCATTGGAAATCCGGGCCAGTACCGCCCGCGTCAGCAGGTGGTTCAAGCAATCGTCCTGGCGTCATTATTCCACCTGCCACTCAGTGGAGGCGTTTGAGCCCTCGTTGAACCGCCACCTTCAGATTTACAGAACTTGCTTCATCGGCGGCCGTAAATGAAAATCCGCGAACGCGTCTGACTATCCTCGATTTGCGTTCGTCTAGTCAATTGGCCATCTTGGTGGCCGCAAACGCCGCTTGCTACGGTAGTCTTCGCACCTGCTTTGCCTCAAAACACTTTACGTCTGGCCAAAGTGCATGAGCGGCCTTACAGAACCGCGAGCGATAGCGAGCGGAATAAAGGACAACCAGCGCGAACGCGTTGAAAGCCTGAGAAAAAAGCTGGCCTTCTAAGTTGCGCCCTGATCCCGCTCGCTATCGCTCGCGGTTCTGTAACCGTGTACGGGCCGACGAAGCCCCTTTGGATTTGGCGGAAACCACTTTTGAGGCAAAGCCCTTCGCATCAATTTATTCGCTGAATTTCATTGACAATCGAGCGTCTCTTTTGTTAGTTATGCTTCGCTGTTTGCGATTCAAATCCTGATAAAAGAATCAGAATTCATTATTATTGTTCAGCAAAGAGCCCGTTTGCGTTGTTTTCTGCTGACGAACGCTGCGGTTACTTCAGTCGGCCCTCCCATGGCTTTTGGAGAATCAAGTAGTCACAAATTGAAACCTTAGGAGATTAAATATGTCGCAAAATTTCTCGGCCGGTAGCTCGGCAACTGTACCAAACTATATGGTGCCGGCGATCATTTCGATTTTCTGCTGCTGGCCGCTAGCGATTGCGGCGATTATCTTTGCCGCGAAGGTCAATGGGCAGGTCGCAGCCGGCGACATCGCCGGTGCTCAGGACTCATCAAAGAAGGCCAAAATGTTCAGCTTTATCGCCATTGGCATCGGCGTAGCCATCTGGCTGATTTACGGCATCATGGTCCTGTTCTTTGGCGGCCTGAGTATGCTGAGCGGATCCCGCTAAACCCGGGAGCGAATTCGCACACAAGCAACGACCGCGTCGGCCTCGACTATGGAGTTCCAGTTTCTGAGAGCGCCGGCGGTCGTTGCTTGCTGTTTTTTGCACTATAGATTGAATATCGCAGCAGCCTTCAAAGCGGCAACCAGGCGTTACCCTCATGGTGGTTTTCTGTACTAAATGCGGAGCGCAAAACGATGACCTCTCGCAGAACTG
>DATISD010000104.1:0-7628 GCA_035469005.1 Pyrinomonadaceae bacterium
CACGTTTATGAATTGGTCAACTCAACCGCAGCCTTCATCGAAGTCAATTCGGAATCGCATGTTTGGATGGATTATCTGCGCGCCCATTATCGGGTGGAGGTCGCAGCCGAACCCCGAGCCAGGGTCGTGGCTACGACTCTATTGGAAACGCTCAAGCGGGCCCCTCAGACGATGACGCGAAAGTATCGCCGCGAATCTGCAGTCGGTTTGCACCGTTTGGTACCGCAGTTCAATTGCCAAAGCGTCCCAGCCTCTTTGTTTCACTACCATCGCTTTGCCGCGGCGTACAAGGGAGAGGACCTGGCTGCTATCGACGAGGGGCTTGATACAGAGACTGAGCTGATTCAATTGCCGCAGGTGATTCAAACGTCCGCCTGCGCGTCGTACGCATTGACCATCAAGGGCGATGAGGAACGATGTCTGGTGGCGCACGCCTTCGAATCCGCCGAGTATACCGACGAGAACGAAGTTGTGTGGCTCGCCGCCGAGATTGATTCGAAGCTTGAAGCGAGCAGGGAACTGGCCGAAGAATGGTGCAATCGTCTGGCTACTTTCGCTCGCGAATCCGGCTTTGTTCGATTTCGGATTTGGTTGATCGCGCCCGAAGGATTTTCTGAGCGAGCAGCGGAGGTCCTGCGCGAGCGCGGGGCTTTTGGTTCCAGTCGCCAACAGGTCCAGCTACTTGCCGGTAGATTAAGCTCAGACGCGGAGGCCGAAAAGTCGAAAGCGGATGAGTACGAGATGATCATGCCGATGGGCGCCGATACCGAGCTGATTGCTGCCTCAACGGTGGAGAAGATTGCCCGCCGGGTGAACTTTCGACCGGAAGCCATCAATCAAATCAAGACCGCGCTGATCGAGGCATGCATCAATGCGGCCGAGCACAGCCTGAGCCCGGATCGCAAAATTTATCAGCGCTTTGTCGTGGAAGATGATAAATTAGTCGTTACTGTTGCGAGTCGCGGCGTCGTGCCAGCGCAAGTGTCCGGACAAAACGGCCGGTCCGCCAACGCCGATCAGGAGGGCGGTAAGAGCCGGCGAGGATGGGGCTTGAAACTGATTAAGACGTTGATGGATGAAGTTGAGTTCGAACACGTCGACGACGGCACGCAACTGAGAATGACAAAGTACATTCGGTGAGTCGCATAGACTTCAGTCGGTGCTGGCCTGAGTAATCACAGATTAAAGTCTGTGCCACAGTAAGGGGGCTTACTGAGCATGGCGGAAACAACTCGGGACATTTCTATCCAAACGCGTGCAGTGGGCGACGCGGCCATCATTTACGCGAGCGACTATCTCAACAAACTAACCGGTGAAAGAATCGAGCGAGAGTGCCGCCGGCAGTTCGATTCCGGCCGGCGCACGCTGATCATCAATTTTCGCGACACTGAATTGGTTAACAGCATCGGGGTTTCAATTCTGGTGGGCCTGATCGACGCCGCCGAACAAAACACTGCGCGGCTGATTTTTTCCGACGTTAATTCAAGCACAGCAAACCTATTCGAGATGTTGGGTCTCACCCGTCACGTGAGCGTGGCAGCTAACGAGGACGAAGCCTTGTCGTGGATTACAGAGAGCGGTGATAGCGCGTCAGTACCAGAAGCCCGCGCGTAAGCAGGGCTTCCAATTTATAAGCACCGTCCCTCACGGTCGAGCTCTGAAACGAACGATTAAATGGAAACCAACACACAGCGATTGATTCACGCATTTTCAGCGCTGGCTGATTTAGGCCAGGAGATTGCCGACGCCGGCGATTTCGAAGACATGCTGCGCAACTCCTTTCATTTGTTGCTGGGGTCGCTGGCAATTCGACGTGGCGGCGTCGCGGAGTACGACGGAGAGGCTGGTCAGCTGAAACTTGTCGCTGCTCGGGGTTTGGGAGAACCGGCTACGGACACTTTGCTGCTCTCGCCTGAGCATGCGCGACAGCTGGCGACTTTGGGCTCAGCGACGTCGCTTGCTGATGCAACCAACGAAGCTGCGCGGTTTCTCGAAGACCACAAAGAGCTCTTTGCGACAGTCGAAATCGATCTGCTCCTGCCGCTCGTGGTCCGCGAACAATTGATCGGCGCGGTGTTGCTCGGCGAAAAAGCTTCAGGTGAAAAATTCACCGACGAAGATTTGGAAGTTCTCTCGGCGCTGTCACGTCACATCGGCGTCGGTATTCACAGCCATCGCCTGCTTGAGGACGTGGAGCAGAAAGCAGCCGAGAACCTGCGCCTCTACGACGGTCTGCGCGCCATCTACAAAGAGACCGTGCGGGCGTTTGCGGCCGCGATTGACATGAAGGATCGTTACACACAGGGCCATTCGGTCCGGGTCGGCAAATACAGCGAGGTGATTGCACGGGAAATGGGCTGGGCCGCTGAAGAGGTCGAAGGGATCACCATCGCCGGTTACCTGCATGACATCGGCAAGCTGATTGTCGATCTGAGCGTGATTAATTCTCCTGAGCGTTTCAGCGCCAAAGATTCCGCCGAGATGAGCCGCCACCCGGCCGCCGGTTACGAAATTCTCGCGCCGATAAGTCACCCTTACGCGGACATTCCGTTGATGGCCCGTTATCATCACGAACGGATGGACGGAAACGGCTATCCTGACGGCCTCAAAGGCGATCAGATTCCGCCGGGGGCAAAGATCCTCACGCTCGCCGATTCATTGGACGCGATGACGACCGACCGTCCTTATCGCAAGAAGCTTCCGCTGGAAGACGTGCTGGAAGAATTTCGCGCTAACACCGGAACCCAATTCGACCCCGAGGTTGTCTGCGCTTTCTGCCGCGCGTTTCTGAACGAGATTGAAGGTAAGAAGGAAAGGCGGTTGCTCAACTTACTGAACCGAAATTACAGCAACATTGAACAGTTGAGGCCGCTTTTGAATGGGATGCTTTCTGAGTTCAATGGCAGTTCCCTGACCGCCATCGCGCACTAGCCCATCTACTTCGGCTGGATCCTCAAAGTGAAACTGCAAATGCCGACCTTTTCATCGGGTTGGACCATGGTGCGCTGCTCGCGCGGGATTTCACGACCCGAAACCAGCGTTGGATTTCTACCCTTAGGCGTCAACCAGTAGCGTCCCTGATCGTCAAACATCAACGCCGCGTGAACCCGGCTTATTTCAGGATCGCCTTTCAGCGGGAGATCGACGGCGACAGTTCTCGAGCCGCGGCCAATCGTAATCTCAGGCTTGGTGATTTTAACTACGGACTGGCGCACCCCTTCGCGCCAAATCTCGATTGCATAGAGATCGGCTGTGCGGGGACGCACGACGGTTACTTCGCCTTCGGTGGCGCCCGTCCCCGTATCGTCGATTCCCGGCGTGCTTTCAGCGGTAGCCTCGGGCGCTGTGGCGGCCGTCGCCGGCTGGGCGGGACGAGCGGTCACCATGGTATGACCGGTTTCAGTTTCATCCCAGACCGGCTGCACGCGAAATTCGCCTTTGTTCAACGTGCCATCGACGCGAAGTTCGATGGCGAAGGACTTGGTCTGTAGCTGCACGGCGCCGGCCAACTCGCGCGCGCGCTCAGATAAAACGTGAAACAGGCCCTGCTCGAGGCCACGACGTTTGTCGCCCTGCCAATCCTTGTCGTCATCGTTACTGAGATAGACGATGTATTCGCGCGGAATATAAGTCGGGCCACCCGGCGGCGTGAACATCTCGCGCTGCATACAGGCCTCAACTTCGCGTGCAATCTTTACGAGAAATTCTTCCCATTGCCGGCGCGGCCGCGTGTGTTCTTCTGCTTCTTCGAGTATGTCGTCGGTGGTCTCACCGTCGATCCAACGTCGGATGGAATCAATCAGGCCCATAGAGAGTCAATCGTAAATCGGGAATCAATTTTAGTAAAACAGAGCTTCCGTCAGATCTTGTCCTAATTTGCGTATCTCGGTGTCTCGGTGAAATCCTCGGTGCCTCTGTGGTGGAGCTTTCTGGCGATAGGACCCACCACAGAGGCACAGAGTTCCACGGAGACCAGAGAGAACAACTCAGTTAGCAAACTATCTTCTATCTTTTCGTTTAGAGCAGGCAATAGTGCCCGCACTCACTCGTGCGTGCTCTAAACGTTCTCGCTAATCAAAATTAAGATAAGTCCGGTTCATCCAGCCACGGTCAGAAGAAGTTGGATCTTTTTTTGGACGAGAGTGCTGGATGACCTGAACTTCGCACCAGTTATTATTCGTGTTTGTATTCAGCACCTGAACCTTTGAACCAAATTCTGCCAGGCCGATGATGTCGGTTTGACTGTTCGGCCCAGCGCGCAGATTTACATCAGTCTTGGTTACTGCCTGACGTCCATTGTCAGTAGTCGTCGTCGCGGTCGTTTGTTGGCCGGTGCGCATCTTGATCCATTTACGAACATAAGCGCCAGTCGCGGCCAGCAAACCTGCGAAACATAACACAAGAACCAGCCCAACGACATAGTCGCGCCTGCGGTTGCGTGGCTTGGCGGCCAAATTGGTTGGCCCTGGCGCGGCGGGGAGCGCACTCGGCACGGGCACCGTCATGCGACCCGGTGACTGCGCGACCGGAAATACGTTGGCGTTTGGGATCGATTGGTGACCGGCAATAGGAACCACGATCTTCGGACGCGGAGAACCATTGGTTCCAATCTGCTGTTGTCTCAGTTCGCGCGAAGTTTCGAATTTCGGGCGCGGGGGAGCAGCCGCGGTCAAAACCTCGTCAACATTTAAATCGGAACTGATGCGGGGACGAGCCGCCGCCAGCGCGAGAGGTTGTGTCACCGGCATCGCCACGTCATTGAGATCCTCCCAGAAGTCCTGAACGCTTTGATACCGGTCGGCGGCGCGCGTTTGGGTAGCCCGTTCCAGTACACGTAAAAGAGAACCGCCCCACGGCTGCGAAGCAATTGGCATTGGCAACTGTGTAATTGCCTGATGGGCAAACGGTCGGGGCGAAGCGCCACAAATTAATGTGTAAGCAGTCTTCGCCAGCGAGTAAATGTCCGCCGCCGGCGTTAATTGCACCGGGCTTTGTCCCGCCGTGATATCGAGCTGAGACGTCTGCACCAGTGGATTATGTTCCGGTGGCGCGTAGATATTTGTGCCGACCCGGGTGATGGCGCCCTCTCCGCCTTCCAGGCGCGCGACTCCAAAGTCCGCAATCTTCACAATTTCACGATCAGCGGTGAGCAAAAGATTCTGCGGCTTGATGTCCCGATGTATTACGCCGCACTCGTGCGCGTGGGCCAGGCCGGCGCAAACCTGCTTTAAGTAAGTCAATGCGCGGTCCAAAGTCAGCGGCTCGGACCGGCAGAGCTTGGCGAGATCGCCGCCGCCAAGATATTCCAGAACGATGTAATGGAAAGCAGTCCCGTTGAGATCGATGGCGGTGCCGTGGCCCAGACGGCTGATGATATTGGGATGGCGCACGCGATCGAGCGCGATCGCTTCGTTCTGAAAATTCTGAATCAGCGTGCGCTCAAGATCGGGATCCTGGTAACCCTGTAGCAGGACGTTGAGGGCTTTGATGACAACGTCGCGAAATCTTTCATCGGTGGCTGCGAGATCGCGCGCTATGTAAATCTCGGCGTAACTGCCACGGCCCAGACAGTCCTCGATATCATAGCGATTGTCGAGCCTGCATTGAAGAAGCTTTAGGTCACTCATCCGGGGCCATTACTTTGGCGGGGCTTGGGTCTTCAGTCCGAGGACTTCATCGAGAGCGCCAATGGCCTTGTCCTCAGCCATCGTCGCCTCCTGCGAACGACCTCCGCCTTTGCTCATCTTCAAACTGGCCGCGGCCGCCGCCAACCTTACTTCTGCGGCAAGCGGCAGCGAGCTCTTACTTTCAGAACGAAGATTATTGAGCGCGAGTTCAAGTGCCTGAATGGCGTCCCTGTGGTTTCCGGTGAGCATTAAGGCGCGTCCGTAGAGATAGAGGAATTCGGCGTCCTTCAAGTCTGTGGGCTTTGCCACACCTTCCTTAGAAAGCTGCGCCTGCAAGTTGTCAGTCATCCACTTTTGCGGATCGGCATCGACCGCAGCGCGGCGGGCCGGAAGAGTCGATTCCTGTGGAGCGGGGGTCGGCTGAGCAGTGGCGTTATTCGTAGTGAAGTGTCGTTGTCGCTGATAAACCATTCCCGCATAAAAAGCGGCCGCAACGCCGCCGACAAAAAGCAGGAAGACAAGAAAGCGGAAAATACCGCGGCTGCCTCCTGATCTGGCAGGGGCCGCGGCGCGGGTTTCTGCCGGCTGAGGCGAAGTGTTTCCGGGAAAAGCAATTCGTGAGGGCGGAGTTAGTGTCGTCGCTCTTTCCGCGTCGTCGGGCGCCGGCATATCCAGCGTTTCGGTGAGCTTCTCAGTCGATACAGTTCTTTCTTCATCGAAAGCGGCCGCGGCTTCGAATCGTGATGCCCCGACCTGAACAATCACCGCAGTCAGATTGTCTTCGGCGCCGCGCTGATAACAGCGCGCCTTCATTACCTCGCACAGGTCGCTCGGAGTTCTGCCACTGGTCAGCAACTCGCGTAGCTCATCGTCTGGGAGGTGACGAGTGATTCCGTCAGTGCAGAGAAGGAATGCGCTGCCGTCCTCGACTTCGATCACTTTCATGTCGGCCTCGACTGACGCTTCAGCGCCGAGGGCGCGGCTAATCACGTTCTTGCTGGGGTGGTTCGCAGCCTGTTCCGGGGTCATTCTGCCCGCGCGCACTTCTTCCTCGACGATCGAATGATCCTCGGTTTCCCGATGCAGATTTCCATCGGGACTGATGCGATAGAGCCTGGAATCGCCAACATGGCCAATCGTGGCGCGGTTGCCGTCGAGGTGGAGTGCCACCACGGTCGTAGCCATCATTGAGAAACGGGGGTTCTCTGTGGCCATTTGGTGAATCGAGCTGTTGGCGCGCTGAATCGCCAACTCCATCAGATCTTCGACGTCTTCGCCGTCTGTAATTTTGCTGCGAAACGCGTCGTTCAAAACATCGACGGCAGTTTGCGAAGCCACTTCGCCGGCATCGGCCCCGCCTACGCCGTCAGCAACAACAAAGATGCCGCGCTCGGCGTCAGCGAGAAAAGAATCTTCGTTCAGCGGACGTTTCTCGCTGAGGCCGCGGTCAGAAATGGAAGCAACGTCAATGTTATTTGCGGGTGATGCGCTACTCATTCGACGGCCTCCAAAGCGATCGATGGTTCGGGCTCGCGCTCAATCCTGGCCACTGCGCGCGCGTCGTAGGCATTACGATGTGAAAAAGCCATCAGCATTCCCAACATGGCGAAACTGGTAATCAAGCTAAAACCTCCGTGGCTCACGAAAGGCAAGGTGATGCCGGTCATCGGCAGCGCGCGGGTAATTCCACCGATATTCACTAGCGCCTGAATCCCCACAAAGGCCGTTAAGCCGGCCGCGCACAACTTAGTAAACATATCACGCGCTTCGATTGAAGTGCGAATCCCAGCGATCACAAAAATTATCACTGCCAGCACCACTAATGCGCCGCCGACCAAACCCATTTCCTCGGCAATAGCGGCGTATACGTAATCGGAATCCGCGATCGGAATAACTTCCGGAAAACCCAGACCCAGGCCGCGGCCCGTGGTCTTTCCTGAGGCAATTCCAAAGATCGCCTGAGCCGGCTGGAAAGCGAGCTTGTCAAACCAGACGTCGGTG
>DATISD010000105.1:0-7083 GCA_035469005.1 Pyrinomonadaceae bacterium
TGATTTAGTTCAAATCGCCAGCTAACTCTTTCCAACCTTGATGAATCGCGCGATGTTGCCGAATTATCGAAACGCAGCTTCGCTGGCGCTGGGCTGTCTGGCGATTATCTTCACCACGGCGTGCAGCAATTCACTCTTCAAAGTGAAGCCCGTCAGTGAGCTTCCTCCCCTGCCGGCGACAGCCGCCAGCGTGACCGCAGGGACGATCACATTTCGCGCCTCGCCTCTTTTGACCGATGAAGAGACGCAGGAATTGTTCGAATCGAACCTGCAACTGGCGGGACTCTTGCCGGTACGCCTCGAGGTAGTTCACAACGGCGGCGAAGCAATTGAGTTCAAAAAGCTTCGCCTGAGACTGCACGATGGCGCCGGCACGGAATGGAAACTGATTTCTGCCAGGAGCGCCATCTCGCGCATTTTAAAAGCGAATGACATCAGGCTTTACAACCCGAATTCGCGGAAGACGTTCGAAAAAGAGTTCCGCGCTTACGAGTTTGATCTGAAGACACCTTTCGCTAATGCAGAGCGAAAACGGCAAGGCCTGATCATTTTTCAGTCACCGCAGAAAGAACCGGTGGCCTCGCCGCGCGGATTGGTGCTGACAATCGAAGGGTTGGCCCAACCGGTATCCCTCAAACTGAATTGATCTGACCGTGGTCGCGTTAGCAGAGGCAAGGGTGACCGGATCGGACTGGAGCGCAAGCATCCTCGCTTGCCTTCCTGGCATCGCGAACGCTACGCCGTAACCGGGACGGTTGCGCTCCAGTCAAATTCAGCCTGACAGTTAGACTTTTCACGCTTAATTCTAGTAGCCTTTCGCTTCCCCTTTTCAATTCATTCATATTCGAAAGGAAAGTAAACATGGCAGAAGCACAAGCGGGAAGGCAACCATCACCCGCCCTCTTATTCGACACCTTCAATGCATACCAACGCACCCAGGCCATTAAGACTGGGATTGAACTCGGCGTTTTCACGATCATCGCAGAAGGCCACACGACCGCCAGGGCGATCGCCGAAAAGTGCGGCGCATCCGAACGCGGCACACGCGTCCTTTGCGATTTCCTCGTCATCGGCGGTTTTCTGACGAAAGACGGCAATAACTACAGCCTGACTCCTGACACGGCGACGTTTCTCGATAAACGTTCGCCCGCGTACATGGGGACCGTAAGCGAGTTCGTTCTCTCGCCGCAGCTGGTCGAGAACTTCAACCACTTGACCGAAGCGGTTAAGAAAGGTGGCACCGCCGGGGATACCCAACCGCTCGAACCGGATCATCCGATGTGGGTAAGGTTTGCGCGCGCGATGGCGCCCATGACCGTAATGCCCTCGCAGTTGATGGCCCAACTGGCCGACCCAGCCAAAGACAAAAAGTTGCGCGTGCTCGACATTGCCGCAGGACACGGCTTGTACGGTTTGGCCTTCGCGAAGCAGAATCCGCAGGTTGAAATCACCGCGGTTGATTGGCCCAATGTCTTGGAAGTTGCGAAAGAGAATGTCGAAAGTGCAGGCGTAGCAGATCGTTTTCGGACCATACCCGGCAGCGCGTTCGACGTCGATTACGGGACGGGCTATGACATCGTTCTGCTGACGAATTTCCTTCATCACTTCGATGTGGAGACTTGCGAAAAGCTTCTGCGCAAGGTGCATGCATCGCTCGCGGAAAACGGTCGCGCGGTGACCCTGGAGTTCGTGCCGAACGATGATCGAGTTACGCCACCGCAAGCCGCAGCTTTCAGCATGACGATGCTGGGAATGACGCCGGCCGGGGACGCTTACACGTTTGCAGAACTCGACCAGATGTTTCGCAACGCTGGATTTACTCGTAACGAGTTGCACGAATTACCCCCGACCATTGAGCGGGTGGTAATAAGTCATAAATAATCGTCCGAAGCCCGACCGTGATCGAATGGCCGGTCCCGTTTGCAAAGATTGCCCTCCCTGTCGACCACCCACGCGGAAGCCCGCGTGGAGGGTCGGGCTTCTGACGCCCTGATTTCCGAGGATTACATATGAACTTCAAAGTACGTTCGTATACGTTTGGCTTAATAGTGCCGGCAATTGTCGTGTGCGTGCTTTTCGCCAACGCATCCACGCGCAGCGCGGCCACCGACTACTCAAAATATGTGGGCAAGTATCCAAGTGAAATGTTCGCAAAAGAGCCGGCCTTGAAGACGAAGTTGCGGACTCTGCTGGGAACCAGCTACAAGGCTTTTTTCGATCGGATGCAAACTGAGATGCCCATCGAGAAGGATGGCGATGCGATCGTCGCGCGCGGTTGCATGGCGCACTCATGCACGATCGAAGAGGCGATTCTGGTGATTCAGAACCAGACGCCGTTTGTCGCGCTGAAAATGAACAGCAAGTTCAGCAAGACCTTTCCCGCAGACAGGTCCAAACTTCCTGAGGCCCTGAAACGCGCCATGGAACAATGATAGGGATGGCCAACCCTGGCGGCCCTTACTGTGAATTGATCATAGACGAGCAGTTCGCCGGGGATTTGTCGCGTGACCGTCATCTTTCCGCGCCTTTGGCAAAGATTGGACGTTCAATCGCGTCATTATTCCTCCTGATTTTAAGTTATTTAACGCTACGCACCTTCTCGAGGATCTTTTCAACCACCTCATCCGCTTCGCCGCGCACGCCCTTTAAGACCTCAGCAGAGCGGACGGCCTTCGGCAATGTCTCTAAGACCAGTTTAGTCTGCGAGCGCGCCGAAACAGTGTTAGCTAAAAGTTCCAGAACGCCCAGGCCGCGAGTCAACTGGCGCGGGCGCCATCTGGCGCCGGGTCGGTAACTCGTTGAAATAACCAGCCGCACCGGTAATGGCCTCGAACCCGATTTTCCTCCTAAAGCAGAAACGTCGACCCGATTGGTTTCAAACTGTGCCGGTTGGCGGATTCCCAGCGGGCGTGGGAACGGATGAACGAGGCCGCGTTCGTCAAGCACGGCATACTCGTCGGAATAGTATTTCGCACCGGCCTGAACCAGCTTGCTGACGAGCGTCGTCTTACCGCTAAAGCTTACCCCGGGAATCACGATTGCGTGGTTTTTCCATCCGACGACGCCGGCGTGAACAAAAATTCGGCGGCGCGCATTATCGGCCACCAGCAACTGCAAATCCGATTCAAAGGTTTTCAAAACCAGTTCGATATCTTTCGATCGCGCCAGCAGCGCAGCATGGTAATAAAGCAGATTGAAGCGCTGGAAATTGGATCGAGCCGACGGCCCGCCAACAATTATCGAATAGAGATAGTCGACAACCGGTGACGACGCGCCCTGCCACCCTGGCGGCAAACGTTCAAGCACACTCTCGATCGCGCGGCGGTCATTCACACGCACGCCGATCCGAAGTCCATATGATCGAAATGCAATTCCGTCCGCCCACCCGAGGCGGTCGATTTTCTGCATTCAAGTAGAACTAACTTTATAGCGCGGCAAGCTCATGGGCTTCTGAATTCGAATGCGGACCTCTGCTAACTCGCAACTGAGACTGCGGTGTGGGCGGATGTAGTTCGCGCAGCGGCGTATCTAAGCCGCTCGAGGCACTTGGCACCAGTCGCATATCCGAGGTAAGCATTAAGATGTTTTGGGAGAACCCCGATCGCACCCGAGTTTATAATTGAGGCGGCGAATTGTAGCGAGTCATATCTTCTTTGGCAATAAAATTTGCGTCGTGAATCGAGATGCAATACTTTAACTTGGCTAAAGATTTGATATCGTAACCATAAACGCTCGCTGCCATTTTCTTAACTTTTAATTAGACGCGACGCATCCGGCTTCCATTGGGGTGCGTTCTCTGCCAAACAGAAAAGGCTTGCCATCTTGTGATTGATGCCTTCGATCCCCGGGGCTTGCGCCCGAGGGAGGGGTCCCCAGCCGAGCATCCCGGCTGGGGTGGAAGACTTTATGCTATCGCCTGCTCCGCTGGCTACCCGCTAGGCTTTCGCCGCTCTCCGGCGAATGAAAGCGTAGTTAATTGCCGGCAGCGAATTGAACTCGGCGGCCTTCTTGCAAAGCTCCTTCGCGCGGGTTGCATCACCTTTGCCCTGGTAGGCCTGGCACGAGCGATAGAGATCGTAAGGGTTCTGCTGGTTGGCCTGCGCCAACTCGCTCACCGCTTTGTCGTAGTCCTTCTCTTCGAGAGCGATCATGCCAATCAGCTCATGAACCAGTCTCGTCTGTGCCGGATTGTTCTTGGCTTCGGTGCCTTTGCGAAAAGCTTCGCCTTCGGTTTTGGCGGTCGCCAGATCCTTCTTGCCCAACGCCACACGGGCCAGGTTGTAATGTTGGAAGAGCCGCGCGTTGTCTTTGATTTCCTGCGAGAGGCTGGAATCTTCCGTCATCTTGAGACCGCGTTCATAGAGCGCCTTGGCCTCGTCATACTTGCCCATCTCGAGCATGATGTTTCCCTTGAGTTGCAGGTCGCCGGTCATTCCGGGAATGTCGTTGGTCTTCTCGCCCAAAGCATATTGCTTATCGACTTCCTCGAGCGCCTTGTCCCACTTGCCGCTATCGACATCAACCACGGTCAAAGCAAACAGAGCCGTGCGGCGTTCGGCATCGCTGCGGGCTTTGTCGGTAATCTTTTGGATTTCGGCGGCGGCTTCGTCCGCGTTTCCCTTGTACAGCAAAGCCATGCCGATGCCCTGGTGAGCGTTGATGAAGTTTTCATCGATCGACAGGGCCTTGCGATACTGCGTGATCGAATCGTCAAACTTGCCCATCTTCAGGAGCAGTTCCGCGTACGAGTCATAAGGATTCGGGTCGTTGGGAATGAGCTCAATGTATTTCTTGAATGCCTGCTCCGCGTTTGCGTACTCAACATTTTGGCGATACGCATAGCCCAGCAGGTTGAAGGCCGATGAGAAAGTTGGAGCCAGTTCAGTCGCTTTCTTGTAATACTGAATAGCTTTGGGATAGTCCTGTTGGCCGAAGTAATAACCAGCCAGCGCAAAGTTCGCGCGCTCGTCATTCGGATAAGCAGCGACGAGCTGTTCGAAGTATTCTTCCTGCTTCGCGGGATTGCCGTTTGCTCCCGCCTCAGTGCCGAGTATCAGGAGTTTCTCGCCATTTGAAGCCTTGTCCGCGAGACCTACCGCTTTCTTGAGGTGCTCGAAAAATTCCTTTCCGGTGGGACTCACATTCGCGCGGCTCAGTTCGGCCCAGGCGAAGTTTGCATCGAGCGAGATCGCTTTATCGAAATGCGCGATCGAATCCTGGATTAGCAACTTCTCGTTGAGATCGCGGCCTTGCAGAAATTCCTTTCGCGCTTCATCAGAAGAAGTAGTGATGGGAATTTTGCCGGCAGCGCCCGCCTCCGTGTTCGACGCAACCGAACTCCTGGCATCGCTTTGTTCTGAGTTTGCGCAACCACTTAGCGAAGCGGTTGCGGCGACAACCAAAGCCAGTAAGAGAAACATTGATCTTTTGCAGGACATACTCTTTCTCCTTCGAAGGTTCGCGCAGGATGAATGTATCGCGCCTGGGCTTTCGCGATCTGGGGAGATCGAATCAGACAAAACTGCGAACGATAGCTACGAAGTGCGAAAGTGATCGGATGAACAATTCGATCGTTTATGCGGCCTTGAGATGCTGAAAAATGCGTAAGGGAAGTACAACGAACAAAGATTTAACAAACAGACGGTTTCTCGGATTTGGATCCGAATTTTCGGCGGTAGATTTCAGGTGAGTGCCCTGTTACTTCCCGCCGCCAGGACTTAAGACACGATCGCTTAGCCGGTCGAGCCAAACCCTCCGCTGCCACGCATCGTGTTCGTAAGATCGTCAACCAACAGAGGAGTTGGCGTGATTATTTTTTCAATTATTAACTGGCAGATTCTTGTCTGTGCCGGTAACTCTACAATCTCGTCGCCGGTGTTATAGAGCAAGCACTGAATCTCGCCGCGATAGTCAGCGTCGATAACGCCGGCAAGAATGTCCAGTCCTTTTTTTGTAGCTAGTCCGGATCGTGGCGCCAGCCTGCCGTAGCAGCCTTCGGGTATTGCGACGGCCAGGCCGGTCCGCACTAATGACCGTTGATGGGGAGGCAGACAGACTGCTTCGATCGAATAGAGGTCTAAGCCGGCCGCGGAAGGACTACCGCGGGTCGGCAGCATAGCGCTCGAATCGAGTTTCTTGAATCTTAGTGACTGTCCAACATCCATACTAGTGTGGGTGTGGCATCTGGCGTTTTCGGGTCAGCGCCACAAGAGCAACAGATCGACCAGCGGCACAGATTGCGGCAACTCTTAGTGGGGATTGCAGACTGCCGGGACCGCGCCATCGCTCAATCATAACTTTGGTGGCGTGACCCCTTGTTGACCTTGATACTTTCCGCCCCGATCCTTGTACGAGACTTCGCACACTTCATCGGCCTCAAAAAAAATCACTTGAGCGACTCCTTCGTTGGCGTAGATCTTGGCGGGCATGGGAGTTGTGTTTGAGAATTCCAGCGTCACATAACCCTCCCACTCATGTTCGAATGGGGTGACATTTACAATTATTCCGCACCTCGCGTACGTGCTTTTTCCCAGGCAGACGGTCATCACATTTCGGGGAATTCGAAAATATTCCACTGTGCGAGCGAGCGCAAAACTATTTGGTGGAATAATCACATGATCGGCTTTCATATCGACGAAACTCTTATCATCAAACTTCTTCGGATCGACAATCGCGCTGTACACGTTCGTAAAAAGTTTGAACTCATCAGCGCACCGCACATCATAGCCATAGCTGGAAGTGCCATACGAAACAACTTTACGACCATCGACTTCTTTGACCTGACCGGGCTCGAAAGGCTCAATCATCTTGTATTCTTCGGCCATGCGGCGAATCCAGCGATCTGATTTGACTGCCATGTGATTAGTTTTGAGTTAGTGGTTTCAAGCTAAGAGCGCGCCAGCATATGCGATAACACGGTGCTACAACAAGAAGCCGGGCAATAAAACAGTCGCCAGCGGACTGGGCGCGAAATGTTTGTAGCTAATCGTTGCAGGATATTCCGAGGCTCTTGATGCCCGAAATGAGTTTGGCGTGTGCCAGCGCCGTCAGGCGCGAAATATTTACTTATAGCCACGCCATGCC
>DATISD010000106.1:0-4078 GCA_035469005.1 Pyrinomonadaceae bacterium
GTCGCCGCTTTAGCAATCAGTCACGAAAGGTGAAAAGCGGCGACAAGTCGCCGCACTCCAAACCTCAGGCCATCGCGGGCACTCGCTTCAACTTCTCATCAACCGTAATCTGATACAGCGGCGAAATCGCAAACGTCTCAGGCGTCGGATTGCCCATCGCCAGGAGACGAAACTGCGGCACCTTTTCGGTCAAGGTTCCCAGCTTGAACAATTCATGGCCCACGTGCGGCGTCTCGTTAATCTTCTCGCCGGCATCGCTCATCGCCTTGACCCTTTTTCGAAGCGTGTCGATCTCGCTCGAAAGCTCACGATACGGCACAACTTCGTGTTTCACCTGCACGGGCTTGCTTTCATCTTTCAGCAGCGGGTAACGCAAACCGGCGTACTGGGGGATACGTTCCGAGATTTCGCGGAACACTGCACTCGCGGAGCGTTCGAAACCAAAGTCAACGCCCAATTCCTTCGCCAGTCGCGCAACGATCATCCAGTCAGCCATTGATTGGTGGACCGGCTCGATTGCCTGACGCACGCGCTGCACAAAGCCGTCATTATTGGTGAACGTGCCGTCCACTTCGGCGTACGAAGCAGCCGGGAAGACCACGCTCGCATACTCGCTCACCGCGGTCAGGAAATGTTCGAAGAGCACCAGGAATTCAGGACCTTCCGGCGTTACCGGATCGCCGCCCACGCTGGGAATCCGTGGGTCACCGGCCACAATCATTGCGTGAATTGATTTGCCGGCGGCTTTAAATAAGTCTACAGGGCTTTTCGCCGCGTTACCCATCATGTCGTGCGCGCCGACGCTGTTATTGAAAAGTGGCAACGGATGCAGCAGGACTCGCGGGCCTTCGCCGTCAAAGCCGTGTGGGGTTTGCGCAACCAACGCCTGGGCAGCGGGGCTCAACTCGCCCCCGAACATAATCACGACGTCGCCTTGCGTCTGGTTAATCGTCGCGCGCGCCGCCGCCAGCTCGCGCGCGTCGATGCCCATCTTACTCCCCGCGAGTTCGTCGCTGTCAGCGGTCGCAAACGCGAGCACGGCAGCATCTTCGGTGCCGGGTCTGATGTGAATAAACTGCGATGCCTGTTCTCGCAAACGAATCGGCACGGCGTTGATGATGATCAGCTCCGCACCGCCATTGCGCACCGCCTGCCGAATTTGCTTGCCCGTCAGCGGCTGCAATTCTTCCGGCTCTCCGCCGATCAGAACGATCGTCTTCGCAAAGCGAATATCGCGGTGCGTCGCCAAACGCCCACCGAGATTCGCAAAGAACGGAGTCAAACTAAATGTGTCTGAGACGGCGAAGTTTTCTGTCTCGACCACTTCAGCAGCGAATTTGCGCAGGCAATAGAGTGATTCATTGGTCAGACGCGGGCTGCCGATTACGGCCAGCGCGTTGTTTCCGTGCTGGCTGACGATCTTGTCGATGTTCTCGGCCGTGAAACGAATCGCTTCGTCCCAGGTCGCCGGAACCAGGCGTCCGCCTTCTTTGTAGCGAATCAACGGCGTGCGGATTCGTTCTTGATGATTCACGAACGGGTGCCCGAAACGGCCTTTGATGCAGAGAAACTCGCCGTTGTGTCCATTCACGTAACGGTCGCGCGCCACGATTCGCAGAAGTTCACCAGCGCGCGAGCCTAAACTCATCTGGCATCCATCCGAACAGTAGTTGCACGTCGAAACGGTCTGCGTCAGCTCCCAGGGCCGCGCCTGATGCCGGTAGGTTCCGTCGAGCAAGGTTCCCGTGGGACAAACTTCGATGCAGTTGCCGCACTGAGAACAATTCAGCCAGCCGCCGAAGGTGCCGATGACGGTGTTCGCGCCGCGATTGCCGGCTTCGATCGCTTCTTCGCCCATCCATTCGTCGCAGACGCGCGTGCAGCGTTTGCAGAGAATGCAACGCTGCGGATCGTTTGCGACCATCGGTGAGAGATATTTTTCCGGCCGCGCATTTTTGTTTTCGATGAAGCGCTCTTCGAGGTTGCCCCAGTCGAAGGTCAGTTCCTGCAACTCGCATTCGCCGCCGCGGTCACACACCGGACAATCGAGGGGATGATTCGCGAGCAGGAATTCGAGCATCGAGCGCTGGGCCTTTTCAATTTCCTCGCTCTGCGTCGTAACCACCATGCCGTCGGTGCAGGTGATGGTGCAGGAAGTTTGCAGCTTCGGCATCTTCTCAATCCGCACCAGGCACATACGACACGAGGCTTGGAGAGCAAGATCGGCGTAGTAACAAAACGAGGGGATGTCGAACTGGTTTTCGCGGCAGACGTCGATCAAACGGGCGCCTTTGGCGACCTGAAAATCACGGCCGTTGATGGTGACTTTGATTAGTTCGGTAGACACAGAAGTTATTGACCTTTGGTTATGTATCGTTCGACAACATCAACCAGTGCATTTATTCGATCGTCGGTTCGTTTGAATTGCTCGGTCATTTCTTTGTTTGTTCGTGTAATTTCCTGCTCGTGCATTTCAGCTAACGTTAAGAGAGATGCGATAGCCTGTTCATGCCTTCCCATGCGAACATCAGCCTTGGCTTGGTTCTCAGCAAACGCTGCCTGTTGCTCAACGACCACGTCCAGCAGATTTCTCATTCTGATGTACTCTTCTTCGGTCATGGGGAACTCCTCTCAGCGACGGCCATTAGTCGCCAGGTGCTTTTCGAAATCTTCCGGAAACCTCTTCACCGCTGACTGAATCGGCCACGCCGCCGCATCGCCCAAAGGACAGAATGATTTGCCCTCGATGTTGTCGCATAAATCGAGCAGAAGCTGTGCGTCTTCCGCCCGGCCACCGCCGTTGTCGATGCGCTTGAAAATCTTTACCAGCCAGTCGGTGCCTTCACGACACGGCGTGCACCACCCGCACGACTCGTGTTTATAGAACTCTGTCAGGTTCTTCGTCGATTCAAACACATCGACCGTCTCGTCCATCACGATGAAGCCACCCGAACCCACCATCGAGCCGCCCGCTACCAGGCCGTCGTAATCCATGCGCACATCTTTCCCGATGATTTGATCGGCACGCATGATGTAAACCGAAGAGCCTCCGGGGATGACTGCTTTCAATTGCTTTCCATTCGCAATCCCCTCGCAGTCTTCCATGATGAACTTTTCCATGTCGTCATAGCCCATCGGCAATTCATAGACGCCGGGGCGATTGACGTGGCCTGAAACTGACCAGAGCTTGGTGCCGCCGCTCTTTTCCGTTCCCAGTTTCTGGTAAGCCTCGCCGCCCATCTTGATAATGTCCGGCACGGCGGTCAGCGTCTCGACGTTGTTCACCACAGTCGGAGCCGCGTAGAGACCGGAGATAGCCGGGAAGGGAGGCTTCATGCGCGGATGACCGCGAAAACCTTCAAGCGAACTTAAAAGGGCCGTCTCTTCGCCGCAGATGTAAGCGCCAGCGCCCGTGTGCGTGTAAATCTCACACGAGAAATCAGTGCCCAGAATCTTGTTTCCCAGCAGACCTGTCGCGCGCGCCTCGTCCAACGCTACGTCCATGATGTCGATCAGGTATTTGTATTCGCCGCGCGTGTAGATGTAGTTGCGCTTCGCGCCCAGCGCATACGCCGCAATCAAAATGCCTTCGATCAGCATGTGCGGGTCGCGCTCCATCAGGTAGCGATCCTTGAAAGTGCCTGGCTCTGATTCGTCGGCGTTGCAGACGACGTACTTCTCTTTCGGCGAATCTTTCGGAACGAAGCTCCACTTCATTCCCGTCGGAAATCCCGCGCCACCGCGTCCACGTAAAGCCGACTTTTTGAGTTCATTGATGACGTCATCCGGCGACATCGAATCAAAAACTTTCTTGATCGCTTCGTAGCCGCCGTTGCGTCTATACACGTCGAGCGAGCGCGAATTCTCGAGATGAATTCGCCGCAACTGAAGTGGTTCACATCCGATGGCGCCGATGAACATATGGGTCTTGCGGCTACGCCGCTTGATGTGCGGAAGTGCTCGGCACTTCCGGCAAACTCTCTCAAAATCCGTGGGTGGCTGCGCCTCCTATTCGCGAGGCATAGCCTCGCGACGAAAAAAGGATTTTAAATCTACGGAAAGGCAGAGCCTTTCCGCA
>DATISD010000107.1:0-6458 GCA_035469005.1 Pyrinomonadaceae bacterium
GGATTTTCTCAACGTCGAACTGTTCATGCAGACGCTAGAGCGGCTGTGACGTGCTTTCAAACTGGCGTCTCATGCAGCATAATGAAGTTCACCCCTTTTGGAAAACAGTTGCTGAATCCGGAATGAGGTTGAACTATGCTCGTGGATTGGGTCAGAGACGTCGAGTTCGCACTTGAAACTGCCAAGTCTCAAAACAAACCTCTGCTAATCGATTTTTCCGCCGCCCCGGCTTGAGGCGCATGTGCTCGGCTGGAGGCCGAGTCATACAGCGACGAAGAAACTGCCAACTTCATCAATCAAACATTCGTTCCGCTCGAAGCTCACATTAAGGAACATCCGGCGTGGTTCAAACGGTTCGGCTCAGTTTGGACTCCGACGATTCTCGTCATGGATTCTGAAGGCGTGGAGCGCTATCGCATTGAAGGCTATCTGCCGCCGAACTGGTTTCGCGCGCGTTTGGAGATGGGATTGGCACGCGTGTTCATGCACAAGAAATTTAGTGAGGCCAAAGAGATGTATGCTGCCGTGATCGACCAGCATGGCGACACCGGCGTTGTGCCCGAAGCGATTTACTGGCGCGGCGTCTGTCGTTACAAAGCCACGAATGATCACAACGTGCTCAGCGAGGTCGCGAAAGAGTTGGCTGAAAAATATCCGGGTGATGAATGGATGTTAAAGAGCCTGCCGTGGGCCCATTGAGCCCGCCACAGATTTACACTGATTGACACAGATAAAAAAACAGACGTGGCACGCGCATCTTGCACGTGGTGGCACAGCGAGACGCCCGTGCCACTTGCTGAAACTGAACCAGTACACAAATTCTTATTGGTGTAAATCCGTGTTCATCTGTGGCTTCTAAATTCGGTGAAAGCCCTTCAAAATATCCTGCGTCGCCAGGCGCAGGATCACGGGCCGTCCATGCGGGCAGGTTGTTGGAGACGAGGTCGTCAAAAGTCGATCGATCAGCCAACGCATCTTCTCAGGGGCGAGCGGCATGTTGACCTTGATCGCGGCGTGACAGGCGAGGGAAGCTGCAATCTCCTCGCGTAAGCTCGCACGGGCGGCGCCCCGCTTTTCTGAGTCCACCGTATCCAGAACTTCTGCGAGGACATTTCGCGCTTCGCTTGCCGGCAAGTCCGCCGGCGTTGCTCTGATCGCGACAGTACGGCCCGATAACCGCATCAATTCAAAGCCATAGCTTTCGAGTTCTTCCGCCACGTGATCGAACGCGGTTGCCTGTGCCGGAGTGAGATCGAACGTCTCAGGAATCAACATGTGTTGCGACTCAGGGCGACGTGACGCTTCCAACGCGCGATATTTATCAAACAGGATTCGCTCGTGGGCTACATGCTGATCGATGAGCAGCAAGCCTTCGTCGTCAGTCGCAATGATGAAGCTTTCGTCGAGCTGGCCCAGCGGGCGAATGTTCGAGGAAACGGATTCGACGGCCACCTGGCGCACCAACTTCATTGCCGAGTCGAGCGGCGGCAAGTCGGGAAAAGCTTTCGCGGCGGCGGCCGGTCGCGGATATTCGATCGCTGTTCGCAGTTCCTCAGATTCACTTGGCGTTTCAGGCTGTGGCGACATCGTCGCTGGTTCAGCGAGGGGCCTGCCCAGGCTGCCAGGAACAACCGGGTAGGGGTAGGGCTTCGCTTCCGGACCTGCGAATCCGATTCGCGGCTGCTCGGGCTGCGGTCTTAAATCAAAATTGCTCGCCGCCGCGCGCGCAGATGGGACGGCCGCGGCGGGCACTGCCTCAGCCTGATCCTGGTCCATCCCGATTTCATCGGCTCGGGGAGCCGTGGCGTCACGAGCTTCAACCGGCGGTGCGAAACCTGCGCTGGCCAGAGCTGCGCGCACCGCTTCGCGAACTGAATCTGCAACGGCAGCGGCCCGGCGAAACCGCACTTCCGTTTTAGCGGGATGCACATTTACGTCGACCTCTTCCAACGGCACGTCGATGAAGAGCAGAGCGACGGGATAAACGCCGTGCGGCAGGATCGAGCGATAACCTTCAGAGAGCGCCCGCCCGATCAGGCGATCGCGAACGAACCTGCCGTTGACGAAAAGAAACTGGGCGTCGCGCGAGGTCCGTCGATCACGCGGCGCGGAAACAAATCCGCGTACTTCGGCAATCTGCGGCAACGAGAAGCTGGCCTCCGCCGGCTCGCTGACGGCATTATCTACTTCCAGCAAACCGTCCAGGAATTGGGCGCCGAAGATTTGATAGGCTCGCTCGCGCAGATCGTTCGCAGGCCCGACGCGCAGCGTCTCGCGACCGTTACTGGTCAGCGTGAAAGAGATTTCCGGATGAGCCAGTGCATAGTGCGTGACCAGGTTGGTCAGGTGATAGCTTTCCGTCGCTTCCGAACGGAGGAACTTGCGGCGCGCCGGCGTGTTGAAGAACAGATCGCGCACAGAGATCGTGGTTCCCCGGGGATGGGCGGCGTCCTTCACGTCACGCATCCGGCCGCCTTCGATTACCACTCGCGTTCCGGCGACCGCATCCTTTGTGAGAGTGACTAACTCGACGCGCGCGACCGAAGCGATGGAGGCCAGCGCTTCCCCGCGAAAGCCCAGGGTGGCAATCGCATTCAGGTCGTCGGCCTTACTTATCTTTGAGGTGGCATGTCTTTCGAACGCCAACACTGCGTCGTCTCGCGACATCCCTTCGCCGTCGTCGATGATCTTTAACAGCCGGCGTCCGCCTGATTCGACATCGATGACGATTCGCGTAGCGCCCGCATCAATCGCGTTTTCGATCAGTTCTTTGGCAACGGAAGCCGGACGCTCGACAACTTCGCCGGCGGCAATCAGGTTTGAAATGTGATCCGGGAGGACGCGAATTTTGGACATCGATTATTGTGAGTTGTCAGCGACGTCGTCAGTTGAAGTTGGACGCAGCTGACTGCCTGCAACAAACTATTGACCCTTAAAGATAAACAATCTCGTGATCTTTCTTTTCCAGATCGAGCGCCTCAAATATCCAATCGACAAAATACCGTCCGTGGCGGGCGATGAAGGAAGTAATGTTAATGCGTCGTTCCTGTAATGTTTTTTCCGGAAAGAGCAGATCAGCAGCGTGCTGTAACTGCCGCTGCACAGCTTCGTCGCGAGCTACCTGCGCCCGATTAAAGCGAGTGCGTAACCCATCAATTTGATAGTTGATTTTTCGTCTTCCCTTTTCCAGGGCGTCTGCCAAAGTTGGATCTACGCGCTTAAGCTGTTCCTGTAATCCGTCCAGTTCGGTATTGAATGTTTCAGTCGTGTGCTCAAACGCGGCCGCGGTTTCCTGGCCAAGGTATTGGGCCACGACTCGGGCAACGACATGATCCGAGCCTGCGAAAAAATCCTCGAGCCGAATTCCATAACGCTCCAGCGATCGCCAGGTGTGCTTTTCTACAAACGTAAGACTCGTGCGTGGCAAGATCGGAGTTGCCGGGCGATTCAGAATCCGATAAACCTCAGAAGTTTGCGCGAAGTAGGCAATCTCTGCGGACCCGCCATAATACGCAATGGTTGGAAACAGGTGATCCTGAACGACTGCGCGCAGGGTGACGTTGGGACTAAAACGTTCGGGTTCACGCAAAGCCCAATCGGCAAGTTCATTGGCCGAATACTCCTGGCCATTACCTTTGGTGTGATACTTGCCGTTTGCATTTCGCGTCACCGCGTGCCGCGCACCACTTTCGTCATGCAGGAACAAAGGAAAAGAATCTTCGGAAGGCGTGACCTGCGCATGATAGCCGGCGTCTTCAAGTTCACGGCTGCGATCCATAATGGCGACGGCAATCTCATGAGCGTGCCGCGCCGCATCGGCATACAGTGGCGCCGCAAGTTTCTTTAATTCCGAATCGAGCGGATCGACCAGAATCAAACCCTTACCGCCAGCCAGCGCGGTCATCATTTGCGCAAAGGCCTCTCCAAAGTTCTTCCCGGAAGAGTAGCAATCGCGCAGAAGCTTTTCGAGATCACCGGTAAATTCGGTCTTGGGTAACGACGACAGCAAAGTTTGCAAAGTCGTCTCGATGGATTGATCCAGAGTGACCCGTCCGACGGGTAGACCTTCGGAATGAATCTCTGCAGAACTTTCGACATTGCTGAGTGTGCAATCGCGATTGATGAACTCAGCCGTGGCGACTTCCGCAAAGTCGTGATCTTCGGTAGCGATCCAAAAGACGGGCGCCGTCTTGATCCCACGTTGGGCCATACATTCGGCGAGTTTTACCGCCGAAAGAGCCTTGTAGATGGTGTAGAGCGGGCCGCCGAAAAGACCGGCCTGTTGGCCAGAAACCACGGCGATACAATCTGCTTCCCGGAGCAATTTGATGTTGTCCAGAGTCTTGTCGCTGGCGCCCCAATTGCGATTCATTCGTTCCAACGCATCGCATAAAGCAGCCCGCTCTGTCGGGTAATTTGCGAGGACGCGTTCGCGGCGCTCCGGAAGGTCGTAATGATGCCTGACAGCTTCGGGATAAAAACGTCGCAGCCTGGTCGGGTCAATTAAATAATCGAGAAAGAGACGCGATTGTTGGGGAATCTGCCTGAAGGGAAGAGTTTCCACGCGCAGTCCGGCTTGTTCCGGAGTACTGTGACAGGCGGTTTCAGCGGTGCTCAATTTCGAGGTTGCTCCTCGGAGCATTTTACGCGGGGATGGTTGCGAGTGCTAGTCATGTGTCAGAACCGAGAGCGGTAGCGACCGGATTGCCATGTATGTTTGGGTTAGGAGCCTCGTTGCGCCACCAGTCTCAGGATGAATTTATGCCACCACCCCACGCGGGCTGCCCGCGTGGGGACCCCGGATCGCTCCCGGTTCTGACACGTACGGCTTTCCGCGAAACTCATTGGCTTCTTTCAGCAACTGAGCAATCTCGGCTATCGCTTCTTCGTTCGGTAATCGCAGCGGTGCGCGCACCGCCCCGCCAACGTAACCCGCCATTTCCACGGCAGCTTTTAAACCACCGATGCCGTAGGTCTTAGTGACCGCGCGCGCGAGCGGCATCAACTTTTCCTGCAAAGAGGAAGCGCGATCGAGTTCATCGGATTGGAAGGCTCGATAGATTTCAAGACATAGATCAGGCGCGGCGCAACCGACGGCCAAAATTCCACCGCGGGCTCCGGCCTGTAACGCTTCATAAAAAACCGTCCCATTTCCGATCAGCATGGCAAAATCTTCACGCGTGGTGCGCACGGCCTCGGCGAACTTCGCGACATCATTCGAACTGTCTTTCATGCCGATGATCTGTGGGTGTTCACTCAAACGCGCGGCGGTTTCGGGTTCGATCTTGACTCCCGTCAGATCCGGCATACTGGAGAGAATAATGGGCACCGGCGAATCATCAGCGACGGCGGAATAGTGTTGAATGAGCGCTTCCTGCGTGATCGCCGAACGATAGTAATGTGGCGTGATTACCAACACCGCTGCAGCCCCGGTGCTGGCGGCTCTGATAATTTCATTAATCGTTCCGCGCGTGCTCTGTTGTCCTGCACCCACGATAAAAGTGAGCGTTTCCGAAACGGCGGCGCGCGCGGCTTCGATTACCTGAGCGTACTCGCGTTCATCCAGATTGACGCGCTCGCCAGTTGAGCCCAGTACGACGAAACCGGTTACCCCGGCTTCCGTCCACTTCTTCAGGTTGGCGGTAAGCCCGGTAACGTTAACCGCCTCGTCGTCTTTGAACGGGGTGGTGATGGGCAGCAGTAGTCCGTTGAGATTTATCGGCATGACTTTCCTGGCTGTTGAAGCGGGGATTATAGAGGCCGGCACCGTCATTTTCTAATTGCCTCGAAAGTCCCTGCGCTGATCGGGCCGGCGTAGCCGCTGAAGGTCCACTTGCCGTGAAAGCGCCGTCCCTCAATTGTGCCGCGCAAGTACACGTTGGCATCAGACATGTTCGGATTTAGATTGATGTCTATCTCACCTTTGATGATTGAACCAACCAAATCGCCGCTACCTACCTGACCGCCGATGTGTTCTGGATCGCCGATTTTATTCAACTGCCAATTCCCCTTAAGTTGAATGGTATCTTCGGGGCCAATTCGTTTTGTCTCGACTGAGGTAATCGATACTCGTCCTTCAACGATCTTTGTTCCTTTTTTGTCGTAGCCGCTATATTGATAGTCGCCCACGGGAAACGGTTTCGACTGCCCAGCCTCATGTGATTTGGAGCAGGCCGGAACCGGCGCCAACATCAGGACAAGCAACCATGCGATTACAGACTTCATAAGCATTCTCCTGGACGAAGCAGGTTGCGAGAATTATATCCAAGGCGCTCCGACCGAAGAAGTGATCAAGAGCCGGGGTCAGATAGGTGCGCCTGGTGTCTCAAGCTCCGGTTCGCCGGCGTTGGGTCGCCAGTCACCCTGCCGACTCTGGCCAGGAAAGAGACCGCTTTCTGCCTTTACAAACCTCCGCTATAATTGGGCCCTACTGAGGGCCACATATGCCATATCTTAAA
>DATISD010000108.1:0-6215 GCA_035469005.1 Pyrinomonadaceae bacterium
GAGCCAAACAGCTCGGTGTCAGTCACAACCGAAGTAGAATTGTTTCAAAAGGTTCGTCTCTCGCGTGACCCATCGATAGAAACTGATGCGGTGACCTGGAGAAGAGAGGGCAGCGTAGGTGGACCGGGGCAGCGATACTTGAGGATTCGACAGCAAATCGCCGAGTTAATTGATCAATTTATCAGGGACTACCTTTCGGTCAACCCGAAGCAGTCAGCGGTGCCGAACAACTCGTTGAACCGGAGCGGCGGGAGCGAGTTTCGCATCAAACGTGATCCGGCGAAACTGCTCGGAACCGCGCCGCCCGGTTAACTCCACCGTTGGCGCGCTACGTTGTGTCAGAACGGGGAGCGGTAGCGACCCGATCAAGGCGAATCTTTCGACGTGATCCCGTCGCTACCGCTCCGGGTTCTGACACGCAGGCCGCGCGGCTTTGTTATGGCAAACCAAGCGTTGGGTCAACGCCGCCGCGCTCCGTGTTGGGCTCTGACAAAGACGGCGCGCGCCAACACGTCGTTGGACGCGAGGCTCGATAGCTCGCTTCTCAACTAGCTTTGTTGATTTTGTACGTTCGTGTTGGCGCTCGCCCGCGTCAACTTCACCGTTATCGCGCCGCGAATTCAAAACAGACGACCGTCGTGCGGCGCAGGTTGCGTGGTTTCGCCTTGAGCGCGAGACTTGTTCGCGGCGACGTTGCGTGGTGAGGGCGGCACGATAACAAGTCGTTGAACCGGAGCGCGAAAAGCGAGCTTCGCATCGCGAGACTTTCGTGTTAACTAAGTTTCGTGCGCGCCCGGTTAACTCCACCGTTATGCATCTTTCACTATGGACGATCTTGCGCGGTATATCGTCAACCATTACCAAAACCTGATGACTCTGGAAGAGAAGGCTGCTTACAAATCGGTCTTGGGTGAAACGAAGGTTGCAAATACGGACAACATGGCGATGAAACACGCGCTCCAGGAACATTGGGTCTCTGATAATCCACGTGTCTGTGCGTTGCTAGCCAATGGCGCGGACGCCTTTATGGCGAATGTACGTGACCGGATTCTGCGTGAACACCCGAACGACATTCTCTTGAATCATTGTCCGCGGTGTCGTGCGCTCGCGAAGACTCCGACGGCTCGACAGTGCCCGAAATGTTTCTTCTCTTGGCACGACGATGCATAACAAATCGTTGAACCGGAGCGCGATCAGCGGCGCGTGCATGCTGAAACTTTCGTCCTGCAGCGTTGCGTGCGCGCCCGGTTAACTCCACCGTTGGCGCGCTTCTTTGAAAACCAACGAACGAAAACAGCGCGAGGCTTGCGTGGTATCCATCTTCGCGCGGCTTTGTGATAGCAAATGTAGCTTAGGGTTGACGGCGCCGCGCTCCGTGTCGGCTCTAACAAAGAGGGCGCGCGCCAACACGGCGTTGGACGCGAGGCTCGATAGCTTGCTTCTCAACTAGCTTTGTTGATTTCATAGGTTCGTGTTGGCGCTCCCCCGCGTCAACTTCACCGTTGGGCGGGTTCATGCGACCTAACCGTGCCGTGGTAAGCCAGGAGGACAAATCATGCCTGACATCTCGGGTCCTGATTTCATTACTCTGCTCGTACATGACCTGGAAGCCTCGTACCGCTTCTATAAGGAAAAAATCGGCTTAACTGAGTCGTCCGAAAAGCGCCCCAACGCTCATGCGTTCGCGACCAAGCCGTGCGGGTTGGCCATCAGGCAATCGCCGAGCGCTGGCACGACGGCCAATCCCGGGCAGGGCATCATCGTCTGGTTCCTCGCTTCAGACGCCGCGGCTGAATATCATCGCCTGAAGGAACACGGTGTTCCGATCGCTGAGGATCTCCGGAAAGGCCCTTTCGGAATGACTTTCTCGTTCAGGGATCCTGATGGTTACGTCCTGACCGTGCACGATGGCGGCTAATGGCCGTGAAGCCACGAAAGGCTCTAAGCGGCCGAACCTTGCAGTGCGCACCAAACGAATGATTGCTTGACGTGGAAATTGTTCGATTCGTCCGTTGGCGCGCTATGTTGTGTCAGAACGGGGAGCGGTAGCGACCGGATCAAGGCGCAACTTGCGTGATGATCCCGTCGCTATCGCTCCGGGTTCTGACACCTAGGCCGCGCGGCTTTGTGATGGCAAATACAGCGTTGGGTCGACGCCGGCGCGCTCTAACACGTCGTATTCAAACTGCACCACTGTCCGGGGCTGAAAAGAATGACGACCTATGGCAAAATGAAAGCCCGGCTAATCTAACAGAAGCTTTAACGATTCTTGCCTTTGGGCAATAAGGGTGCTTGAAATGTTCTTCAACTCGTGCAGCATATTTACGCGTAATCGTGGGTCCTTCTTGTCGGGCCCGGCAACACTTTTCATACTCTTGCTCTCTGTAACCGTCTCGTATGCGCAGAGAACCAGCGAGACAAATGCCGGCATGATCGGCAATGAACAGATAGAGGGCCGCGTGTTTTTTCCGCCGGGAGACAACTCGAGCGCCCGCCCCGTGGTCAAGCTTCAGAGTCTGAGCTCTCCAGAAGTAACCGGAGTGACGGATCGAGATGGTAATTTCCGCTTTACACATCTCAGACCGGATGAATACACGGTAGTTGTGGAAGGTGGCGACCAGTATGAGAGCGCGCGCGAAACCGTGGCGATCGGAAATTCCGGTCCTGTCGCCGCCCAAGGCGATCCGGGTCAGTCTGCTGTTCCTCTCGTCTATCAGGTCCAGATTTACCTCAAACCCAAACGCGCCGGACAGCTGGCCACGGCGAATAAAGTAATCGCCAACGTGCCGGCGCCGGCTAGAGATCTCTTCCAGCAGGCGCTCGAAAATTCGCGCGCCGGTAACCACGCGAAAGCTATCGAGCAACTGAAGTCGGCGATTTCACAAGCGCCCAAATTCACGCTCGCTTACAACGAGTTGGCAGTGCAATATCTAAAGATAGGACGAGGGGCGCAGGCGGTTGACACCTTAAAAGAGGCGCTGGCAATTAATCCCGAGGATTTTACATTGCGGCTAAATTATGGCATCGCGCTCTTGAACCAGAAGAAATTCGAGACGGCGGAAACCGAGCTGCGACTGGCAATCCAGAAGAACAGCGCTGATCCGACCGCCGCCCGTTACTATCTGGGCGTGACCCTGATAAGCCAGCAAAAGTTTGACGAGGCGCAGGCAGAGTTCGAGAGCGCAATAAAAAATGGCGGGGACAAACTGGCGCTGGCACATAAGTATTTAGGCGGGATCTACTGGCGCAACAAAAAATACCACGAGGCCGCGGATGAATTAGAGAAGTATCTCAGGCTCGAACCGAAGGTCGCTGACGCAGAAAAGATTCGCAGCACGATCAACGAATTGCGACACAAGAGCTAACCAATCGTCGCCAAACAGGAATTTAGATCGATTGAATCCGCGTGTAAACTGACCCCGCGGCTTTGACTCGGGTGGCAGTTTGAGCTTGCTCCACGGGTGAAACTGATTGAGTTTCAGCTGAGACTTGCGTTTGTCTGGTCATCGTCGTTCTCCTCAAGTCTGACTTTCGGCTGCTGCCATGATCGCGACAACCAGAACACACGGGCCGATCCGGATCGCCAGGCTCGTAGCATTCACGATCGCGCTGGGCGTCGTCGTGTTCGCCACAGCCAGAGCCACGCCACCCATCGCGATTCCGAAGGGAAAACACATTCTCGTTGACGGCATGCTCGGTCCTGGCGAGTGGGCTGACGCGCGACGCATCCCTGCGTCCGACTCGGTCACAATCTATCTCAAGCGCGACGCGAGTTACCTTTATGTGGCCGTCGAACCCGCGGGCGGAGCTTTCAGCGTCGACCTGTATTTTGACCCGGGCAATGGTGCGAGCATCCTGGATTTGCACGCGTCGGCGAAGCTCGGCGAACGAAAGGGCTCGTTTGGGCAATGGCCAGAGTGGGACTGGTGGAACAATCGCGGGTGGGCGGCCAACGTTGTCCGGGTAGCGAATTTCGAGCCGCGAACGTTTCTGGTGGACAATGCCAAGGAGTACCAAATCGAGATCCAGCGTCTGGGTGCGCGCCGGTTCTGGCTGAGCGCCGATGTACAAACCGGAGAGAAAACCAGAACCATACCGAGTGATGGCACCGAACGTCATGGGCGGCGTTGGCTGGAGTTGCGGTTATAATCGGCCCGCGACGTGGCATCCATCCGATTAGTCAGCGCCTTGTGAGGAGAGTCTAATGACCATAACGAATCGTGAGTCTGGCACCAATGTGCATGAAATTGCCGACGGTATCTATCGAATTAACACGCCTGTTGCCATCGAGGGTGCAGGTGGCTTCTCGTTCAACCAGTACATCATCGCAGATGATGAACCACTGCTCTTCCACACTGGCCCCAGAAAGATGTTCCCGCTCGTGCGCGAAGCAGTTGCCAGCGTCATGCCGGTCGAGAACCTGCGCTACATTGCATTTTCGCATGTGGAAGCCGACGAGTGCGGCTCGCTAAACGATTGGCTTCGGGCCGCGCCGCAGTCTGTGCCGTTATGCGGCGCTATTGCCGCTATGGTATCGATCAGCGACCTTGCCGACCGGGCGCCTCGCGCGCTCGCCGATGGAGAACTCCTGTCTCTGGGCAAACATCGGGTGCGTTGGATAGACGCGCCGCATTTGCCGCACGCCTGGGAATGCGGTTTTCTGATGGAAGAACAAACGTCCACATTGCTTTGCGGTGACCTGTTTACTCAAGGTGGCGCTGACTGTCCCCCCATCACGGAGTCGGACATTCTTGGACCGAGCGAGGCATTCCGACATGAGATGGATTACTTTTCGCACACGAAGAACGCAGGTGTATTGCTTGAGAAGCTGGCTTCGAAAAATCCAACTACCCTTGCGTGCATGCACGGCAGTGCGTGGCGCGGCGACGGTGCAGCATTGATTCGTGCGCTGGCTGACAGCCTGTCCGATTTATGAGCCGCTTAGTTGGAATCGCGCTTCTGATTGCCGCCGTAATCGTAGCTATTCTTAATCTGCATAAGGTGGCTGACCTAAAAATGCCCTGGTTGGCTCCTGTACTTATGGTTTTGGGCATCGCTTTCGTGGCCCTTGCAAGGCGGCGCAAGGGATAAGAGCTGCTTTTCACAAAGGATATCTATGTTTGCATTCGCACTCATTGTTAGCTTGCTGCTGGGCGGCTCACAATCATCCGCTAACCGCGGCTATGGTCATGTCGAGTTTGCCAACTCGGGCTCTCCCTCAGCCCAGGCTGATTTCCTCGACGGCCTGGCGCTGCTTCACGACTTCGAATACCCGGCGGCCGCTGCCGCTTTCCGCCGCGCCGAGGCCGTTGATCCCGGCTTCGCCATGGCCTACTGGGGCGAGGCGATGACCTTCAACCATCCGATCTGGATGCAGCAGGATCTGAAGGCCGCCCAGGCTGTGCTTGCCAAACTGGCGCCTACTCCCGCTGCGCGCCGCGCCAGGGCAAAGACCGACCGCGAGAAGGAATACCTCGACGCGGTTGAGATTCTCTATGGAGATGGAAGCAAGGAAGAACGCGACTTTCGTTACCAGGCCGCGATGGCTAAGCTGCACGCGCGCTACCCGGATGATGTCGATGCTACAGCCTTCTACGGGCTCGCCATCCTTGGCACCGCACACGCCGGCCGTGACGTCGCGACTTACATGCGCGCGGCAGGTGTGCTCGAGGAGGCCTGGATCAAACACCGCGACCACCCGGGGCTCCTCCACTATCTGATTCATAGCTACGACGATCCGGCGCACGCGCCGCTGGGTCTGCGCGCGGCACGGCTCTACGCGAAGATCGCGCCTGACGCGGGACACGCCCAGCACATGACTTCGCACATCTTCCTCGCGCTGGGGATGTGGCCCGAAACTGTTGATGCCAACATCGCGGCGATCGCCGATGTGGATCGGGAACTCAAGTCGCAAGGGAAGGCTCCGCTGGGATGCGGCCACTATCCGAGCTGGCTCGGATATGCATATTTGCAACTCGGGCAAATGGATAAGGCGAAGGGTGCGCTCGGGTTATGCCGCAGGGCATTCGAATCGCAGGCCACCATGGAACATCCGGGTCACTCGATGGATCCGGATGCCAGCCTGGCTGGTTCGTTCGCAAATATGCGGCTCCGTTATCTGCTGGATACCGGCGACTGGACGGGTGAGGTTGCCGGTTCGACTCTGCCGAAGACCGCGGGCGCGGGCGCTCGCCTTGACTTCGCCTTCGCGCGGG
>DATISD010000109.1:0-6008 GCA_035469005.1 Pyrinomonadaceae bacterium
GATCCAAAACCGCAACCGGGAGCGTGCCGTCCGTGAGACGGCACGCTCGTTTTTCGCGCATTTCATACTGGGAGCACGGACGCCCTCGCCCGCACAGCGTGCGCAGCGCGCTCAACTCAAAACGTTTTTAAGGGCAGCAACTTTTCGCGCTTCGCGCTCACGGCGGGCGAGGGCGCCAGCACTCCCAGCATCTGATCGACAACTCGAATGTTACTCGGATTGACTTTCACCACGAACTGGCATAGAAAACCTGACACAAGTTTCCAACTCAGATTCTGAATTTTGAAACGAGGTAGCGCGAATGAAACAGGCTATCAGTATCAACGTCAACGGTGTCGATCATGCGGCCGAAGTCGAGCCGCGCCTCCTCCTGGTTCATTACCTTCGCGATGTGCTCGGACTGACCGGCACTCACGTTGGTTGTGAGACTTCAATCTGCGGCGCCTGCACAGTTCTGCTCGACGGCCAGGCGATCAAATCCTGCACAATGTTGGCCGTTCAGGCTGATGACAGCAACGTGACGACCATCGAAGGACTTGCTACGAACGGCGATTTGCACCCCGTGCAGGAAGGGTTCTGGGAAAAGCATGGCTTGCAATGCGGTTACTGCACGCCGGGAATGATTATTGCGGCCAGCCAAATCATCGATCGCAATCCTAATCCATCGCGCGATGAGATACGCCACGGGCTGGAAGGAAATCTTTGCCGTTGCACTGGCTATCAACATATCGTCGAAGCGGTGGAATATGCGGCAAAGAAAGCGAGCGCGTAACTTCTGCGCGCAGGATGCGCGCGAACCGCCCGCCGGGATGCGGGCACTCCATTCGGAGGCATCATGAGTAAGTACGTCGGAGAAAGAATAAAGCGCACGGAAGATCCAAGACTGATTAAGGGTCTGGCCCATTACGTTGACGATATTCGCTTGCCTGACACGCTGCACGTTGCGTTTGTCCGTTCGATCTATGCGCACGCGCGCATCAAAGCGATTGATACAACCGAAGCAGCGAACTCTGCCGGAGTAGTGGCTGTTTACACGGGCAAAGACGTCGCCGAAAAAGTCGGGCCGGTTCCCTGCGCCGCGGCCCTGCCCGATCTAAAGGTCCCTGACTATCGAGTGTTGGCAACGGACAAAGCATTGTTCGTCGGTCACCCAATCGCAGCCGTGGTCGCAACTGATCGTTATGTGGCCCGAGACGCGGCCGATTTGATCTCAGTCGATTATGAGGAATTGCCGGCGGTCGTCGATGTCGAGCAAGCCGCCCAGGGTGGCGCGCTGGTCCACGAATCGTTCGGCGACAACATTGCTTACAAATTGACGTCCGGCGAAGGCGATATCGAAGCGGCCATGAAATCCGCCGATCGAACTGTTTCGCAAAAGATGGTGCACCAACGGCTGGCCCCGATCGCGATGGAACCGCGCGGCGTCCTCGCTCGCTACTTTCCCGGTGAAGAAGAACTAACCGTTTGGTCTTCGACGCAGATTCCGCACCTGCTGCGCACGCAGCTGGCTTTGATGATTGGCATTCCGGAAAACAAACTGCGTGTGATTACTCCGGAAGTCGGCGGCGGGTTCGGATCAAAATTAAATGTTTATGCCGAAGAAGCTCTCCTCGGCTGGATTTCGATGCAACTCGGCAAGCCCGTGAAATGGATCGAATCGCGACGCGAAAATGTTCAGGCGACTATTCATGGCCGCGCCCAGGTGGGAACGGTCGAGGTCGGATGCCGAAACGACGGCACGATTACCGGTTTGCGTTACGACGTTGTGGCCGACCTCGGCGCCTATCATCAATTGCTTACGCCGGCGATTCCGACACTGACCGGATTGATGCTGTCCGGCGCTTACAAAATTCCGGCAATCCAAATGAATGTGACCGGCGTCTTCACGAACAAGATGTCCACGGACGCTTATCGCGGCGCCGGACGTCCGGAAGCAACCTATGTTGTCGAACGCGTAATGGATATCGTGGCCGCTGAGTTGAAGATGGATCCGGTCGAGGTTCGCCGCCGGAACTTTCCCAAAGCAAATGAGTTCCCTTTTCACACTGCCACAGGCCTGGACTATGACAGTGGCGACTACGAAGCTGCGCTCGACAAGGCCCTCGATCTTTCCGGGTTTAAATCACTGCGCGCTGCCCAAGCCAAAGCCCGCGCCGAAGGAAAATTGATGGGCATAGGCATCTCGAGTTACGTCGAGATTTGTGCGCTTGGTCCATCACAAGCCATGCCCGCCGGCGGTTGGGAAAGCGCGACCGTGCGCATCGAGCCGACCGGCAAAGTCACGGTGATGACGGGCGCGTCGCCGCACGGACAGGGCCAGGAAACTTCGTTCGCGCAAATCGCCGCGGATGAACTCGGCGTGGACATCAACGATGTGACCGTCATTCACGGCGACACGGCCATCGTGCAATACGGCATCGGCACTTTCGGCAGCCGCGCCACGGCCGTCGGCGGCACGGCGGTGCTGATCGCGATTCAGAAGCTGAAAGAAAAGGCCGCCAAGATTGCCGCGCACATGATGCAATGCGATGCCTCGAGTGTTGCGTTTGAAGCCGGGAAATACTCCCGGCAAGCGGCGACCGCCGCTGCAGCCGGGACCTCCGAACCCGTCGTCCCTGTTGGCGAAGCGCCTGCCGGTGCTTTACCTGAGCCGCAGACAAACGGGCGAACCAGTTTGACGATTCAGGAGATTGCTCTGGCGGCTCACATCGCCAAAGAGATTCCGCCTGACACCGAGCCCGGCTTATCGGCCACGTATTTCTTCGAGCCGAAGAATTTCACTTTCCCCTTTGGCACACACATCTGTGTCGTCGAAATCGACAAGGATACAGGCGCAGTAAAGATCGTGAAATACGTTGCGGTTGACGACTGCGGCAAAGTAATCAATCCGATGCTCGTTGACGGCCAGGTTCACGGCGGCATCGTGCAATCAATCGGACAGGCTTTGTATGAAGAAGTCGTCTATGACGATCAGGGTCAGCTTGTTACCGGCGAATTGATGGACTACGCGCTGCCGAAAGCTTCGCAGGTTCCCTGGTTTGAAACTGATCGCACGGAAACGCCTTCACCGGTAAACCCGCTGGGCGTGAAAGGTGTCGGCGAAGCAGGAACAATTGGCGCCACGCCGGCAATCGTTAACGCCGTCGTCGATGCGCTCGCACCGTATGGCGTGAAGCATCTGGATATGCCGTTGCGGCCGGAGAAGATCTGGCGGATTATTAAGAGCTAGAAATTTGGAGTGCGCTGACTTGTCAGCGCTTTGGAAAGCGGCGACTAGTCGCCGCACTCCAAAAAGGAGACCTCGTGATCCCAGCACAATTCGATTACGTTCGCGCTAACACGATTGACGAAGCGCTTTCATTACTCGCGCAGAACGAAGACGCGAAACTTCTCGCCGGCGGCCACAGTTTGCTGCCGGCGATGAAGCTGCGCCTGGCGATGCCTTCCCTGCTGGTGGATATCGGCCGAATCAAAGATCTGGCCTACATCCGCGAAGAGAACGGTCGGATTGTGATTGGCGCCGCCACGACGCACTATCAAATCGAATCGTCCGAACTATTGAAAACGATTTGTCCGCTACTGCCGCAATGTGCGGGCCATATTGGCGACATGCAGGTGAGAAACAAGGGAACCATTGGCGGCAGTGTAGCTCACGCTGATCCAGCCGGCGACTGGCCGGCGGCAGTGATTGCCTTGAACGCAGAGATGATCATCGCGAGCAAAAACGGCGAGCGCTCAGTCAAAGCAGACGATTTTTTTGTGGACTTGATGACGACCGCGCTTGAAGCCGGCGAAATTCTCCGTGAGATTCGCATCAACAGATCGACGGGGCGCACTGGCCAGTCATACGTAAAGATGCATCATCCGGCCTCGGGCTTTGCAGTTGTGGGAGTGGCCGCGAATCTTGCATTGAACGGCGCCGGCAAATGCCAGGGCGCCAGCATCGGTATCACCGGCGTAGCCGCCAGGGCTTATCGACCCGCCGGGGTTGAGAGCGCGTTGAATGGCGCGACGCTGAACGATGGAACCATCGCGAGCGCCGCTACGCACGCCAGCGACGGCATTGACGTAAACGGAGATCTGTTTGCGTCGGCCGATTATCGAAAACATCTGGCCGAGGTCTATACCCGCCGCGCGATTTCCGCGGCAATGGAAAGCGCACGATAGAATTTGCCGCAGATTTTCGCGGATTGGGGCGGATTATGGGATTAGTATCCGTGTCAATCCGCGTTCATCCGCGGCTCCTTTATGAAGATTGCAGGCACTCACGAAATCCAGGCTCCGCGCGAAGTTGTCTACCAGGCGTTGACCGATCCTCAAATCCTGCAGCGGTGCATTCCCGGTTGCGAGTCCCTCGAGAAAACGGCTGACAATACCTACGTAGCGACGATGAAGGCAGGTGTTGGCTCGGTTAAAGGGACGTTCAAGGGTAACGTGCGTCTCGAAGACATGCAGGCGCCCATCCACTATCGCATGATTGTTGATGGAAAAGGTGCGCCGGGCTTCGTAAAAGGCACCGGAATCTTCAATCTGGAAGAACGCAATGGTGGAACCGCGATTGCCTACGAAGGCGAAATGAAGGTCGGAGGCGTAATCGCCGGAGTAGGCCAGCGCATGATTGAAGCCGCCGCAAAGATGCTGGCCGCCCATTTCTTCAAGACGCTGGACGATGAAATTGGCCGCGGCGACTCCTGGAGGCCGGCCTCTACACCCCCCTGAACTATTTCAATTAACGATGGCTGCATGCCCGCGCTTCGTTTACAGATTGTCGAACTGTTTCTGCTCGCGATCGCGATCGCCTGCGTTGCCTGGACGGTAACGCACGAAGAGGTATTTCGCGAACCGCGCGAATACTGCCAACGTCGCAGCAAAGACTGCGCGCGTTGGTATCAACGCAAATTTTTCTATCTGTTCACCTGCGAGTACTGCTTCAGCCATTACATCGCAGCAATCTTCCTGATGATTGCGCGATTCAAGTTGTGGTTTGCGGACTGGCGAGGTTACCTGCTGGCACTCTTTGCGCTGGTTTGGATTGCGAACCAATACATGAGTGTCTACAACCGTCTGCGTCTGGACATTAAAACTGAGCGCCTGGAAGGCGAGATTAAAGAGGAGTTGGCAGAGGCGGCGAAGAAACGAAACGGTAAGTAAGCTTGCAATCTATTGAACCGCAAAGCGGTTCCAACCTCCAGCCCAACGTTGCCGCAGGGCTACGTTGGGTGGCGCGTCGTTCATTTACGACGCAACCCTGACAGGGTTGCGATTTTGTGATTGCGCGTTACCCAGGGTTGCCGAAGCGGCAGCCCTGGGCTTTGGGTCGACAACCGCTTCGCGGTTGAGCGATCTTTCAATTCTGTTTTTTCAATCCTTCAAAAGGGCCTTTCGCTTCGCGTCCTTTTCCGCGTCGCTGAGTTTGAAGTTGTAATCGTAAATCGCGTTTTCCCAATCGCCGTACATTGGATTAGGCAACACGATGAAGCGCGCGCCAAATTTCGCCTTGTTCTGATCGGTAACCGACAGGCGAGCACTAACCGTCCTGGCGTTGTCGAACACATCAGAAAAATCGTTGAGATTGTCGCCCATCAAAAGCACCACGCGATATCTGGCCCTGACCAATTGCCGGCGCAGTTCCTTGCTTGAGCTTTTTGTGTCAGTGCGCACCAGCAGCGTCTGATCGTTGACGTTGGGAAATCCCAGTTTCCGCAGATTGGTGGCAGTTCCCTCTTTCTCGGCCGACTTGCGATTCGTGATGTAAAAGACGCGCACGCCTCGCCTGGTGGCGTAATTAAGGAATTCAACCGCGCCCGGAATGGCCGTAGCTTCGGCTCGATTCACCCATGCCAGCCAGTTCTGATCGGTAAAGCTCTGATGATTCTTTATTAGCCACGCCTGGTTCCGGCTGTTATCCAGGATCGTTTCGTCGATGTCCACGATCACGGCGCGCCTCATCCTGCTGCGAGCAGTTCTCAGATCCCGGTCGAGTACCATGCGCGCCAGCGTGAACGCTT
>DATISD010000110.1:0-1674 GCA_035469005.1 Pyrinomonadaceae bacterium
TCGAAGGTAGCTTTTAATTGATCGACTGACGGCAACTCGAGGATTAAACCCTGGCCACGGGGCGTCGAGATATCCTGCACTTGAATGAATTGCGCACCCGGAAGGTGGGCTTCGTCATATTCTTTCTTCTCGCCGACCTGAAGCAACACCAGCGAATCATCATTGAGATGTTTTGCCAGCCAATCGGTCGAGACAATCATCGACTCGTTAACTTTGTTTTTGGCGTGCTGCGATGAAGCGAAGAAAACGCAGACAGCAATTGTGAACCCGGCAACAACGATTAGGGATTGTCTTTTCATTTATTTCTCCGCTAACTCATGGATGATTTCTGCGCGCTACAATATCGCGGTTTCTTCGAGCGATCTACCCTCCGCGAAACGATTCACGCTCAGTTGTGAAGCGTCTATCAGATCGGAATGTCCCTGCAGCACCAAGTCGGCCGTTATTCGCCCCGACGCGGGTGAATGCATTACGCCATGCCCGCTGAAACCGTTGACGAAGTAAAGCCCTTCAATGTTAGGAGCGGGACCAATGATGGCATGATGATCCGGCGTCATTTCGTATAGCCCGGCCCAGGCGCGGCGCGGATTCACTTCAGCTTCGGCAAGCACCGGAACGCGCGAAGCAGCATGCGTCAGGATTTTTTCGACGAATGAAGTATCAAATTCGGTTTTGAATCCCGGCGTTTCCTTTGGATCGTTCCAAGCGAGCAGAATCCCCTTCCCTTCCCGGCGAAAATGAAAGCCCGTCGACATGTCGATCACCATCGGAAATCTGCGAGGCAATTGATCGAAAGGCTCAGTCGGAACGAGCTGCCGACGCAGCGGTTCGACCGGCAAGTCAGCTCCGGCCATCTTTGCTATCTCAGCAGCCCATGCGCCGGCGGCGTTAACGACGACGCGAGTTGAAATGAGACCGCGTGATGTTTGCACGCCAGCAATTCGGCTCTGCCGCTCCGCGGCGGTGCCGCCTTCCTTTGGAGTGCGCTGACTTGTCAGCGCTTTCGAAAGCGGCGACGAGTCGCCGCGCTCCAAAACAATTCCTGTCACCTGCGTATCCAACAACAGGCGCACTCCCTTTTCGCGCGCGTTCAGCATGAATCCCATCATTACGCTGTGCGGATCGACGAAGCCGTCGGTCGGACAAAATGTACCGCCCAGAATATCGTCAACGCGCAGTTGCGGCACCATCTTCACAATGTCTTCCGGCCTAACCCATTCAACGTTCGTCACCCCCAGCACGTTCTGCCGCTCACGATTTGCTTTCAGGTAAGCCAGATGTTTTTCATTCGTAGCACAGAACAGATAACCATGCGCACGGTAATCCGCCGGGTGACCGACAACTTCATCGAACTTCGAGAAAAAGTCGATCGAATATTTCGACATCTGAATGTTTACTGACGTTGCGAACTGCGCGCGCACACCACCCATGCTCTTGCCGGTCGAACCCTTGCCCTGGTGCGCTTCGCGCTCGAGCACGAGCACGTTCGTGCAGCCTGCCCGGGCCAAGTGATAAGCAACACTTGATCCGACAATGCCGCTCCCGATGATGACGACGTCCGCGGTTTCAATCATGAAACCGAAGTTTCGCGCAAAGCCGCCAAGATCGCAATCGGGTAGGAGGCGGCGTCACCGCCGCCGTCCTCCCACACCACCGTACGTACGGTTCCGTATA
>DATISD010000111.1:0-5110 GCA_035469005.1 Pyrinomonadaceae bacterium
CATGGAGTCAGTACCGGGAGCGATAGCGACCGGGTCTCAATTAAGAGCAGATCGTGTTGCCGATAGCCATTACCCGGTCGCTATCGCTCCCGGTACCGACCTCACTCCTGCACGTGACTCACGGGCGGGACGCCCGTGCCACTATCTCGAGCCTCTTCCCATCTCCAACCGGAACCGTAAACGCCACTCGCGTTCCGTGACCCGACCTGCCGTCCGCGATCCAGATACGGCCGCCGTGCGCTTCGACAATTCCTTTCGCGATAGCCAGCCCCATGCCGATCCCACCGGCGCGATCGGCGGGGCCTCCATTCCCGGGAGCACGATAGAATCTTTCAAAGACCCGTTGGCGCAGGTTCGCTGGTATGCCCGGTCCGCGATCTTCCACCCCGATTTCTATCAGGTCGTCCGCAGCGCGACGCGCGTCGATAGTGATTAGCGTATTGGGAGGCGCGTACTTCCTGGCGTTGTCCAGCAACGTGTAAATCACTTCAGCGACTGCGCGCGCATCGACTCGAACAGCCGGTAGCTCCTCCGCCACGACGACTTCGATCAAATGCTGCCGCGTAAGAATTTCGGCCTGGGCCAGGGCGGCGTCAATGATGTCCTCAACAGCTCCCCAGTTGCGATAAAGCTTCATATCGCCCGCATCGATGCGCGCCAGATCGACAATGCCTTCGACAAAATGGTCCAGCCGGTCTGCGCCGTGGGTGATCACTTGCAGCAGGGCGTGCTGTTCGTCGGGACTTAAGTGCTCGATCAGCTCTGAAGATTCGCGGTCCTCGAGCAGCAGAGTAGCTGAGGCCTTAATCGACGTTAGCGGCGTGCGAATGTCATGGGTCACTGCGTCGAGCAAAGCCGATTTCATCCGTTCGCTTTTCTTCAGCGCTTCGGCTTCGCTCGCTCGCTCGAATGCTTCGCGCAGTTCTTCATAGAGTCGCCGGATCTCGACACGGCCTGCTTCCGCTTCTTCTGCGCGGCGCTTGGCCCGGGCTGATAGTTGGCCCACGGTGAGGGCCGCAATAAAGAAGGCAGTCAGCGCCACCCAGTTCTGTGGATCGGAGATCGTAAACGTGTGAAACGGCGGCAGGAAAAAGAAGTTAAAGGAAAGCATGCCGAGCACTGATGCGAACAGGGCCGGCCCACTTCCCCAGAGCATCGCAACAAACAGGATTACCAGAAGCAATCCGAGAGCTATCGTGGTGGAATTGATCTGACCGCGGAAGGGTAACAGCGAACAAATTACGGCAGCCACGACCAGCAGCGCGTACAGATAACCAACAACCAGCGAGCGCACGAAATTCTTCACTTCGCCAGCATAAAGCCGCGGATGTAAAGACGGGATAAGAGGTTTATTAAAAGTTCGTAAAGATCTGGGTACGCGGACGTCCTCGTCCGCATCCGTGCATAAGCCGGATCTGAAACCAGCCGTGAAGCAGGCGAAGAGTGAGAAGCAGGCGAAGAGTGATAAGCCGCGAAGCGGGCGGCACATCCTGCGCGCCGCTGCGGAATCCTCGGTATTTTCTCCGCGGTTATTCTCAACCGCAGAGCAGGAACAGAGGCCTTCGCAGAGGAAGCCTGAAAGTCAGGGAGGGCACCGTTATGCGCACGCGCACCAAAAATCGTCGTGAATTTCGTCAGTAATGATCAAGTTCTGTACAATCCCTCGCCAACAGGCGAATGCTGAGCATTGAACAAATCGAAGTGCTGCTGCTGGTCGCTGCGGTCGTGGCGATGCTGGCCCGGCGTCTGCGCGTGCCCTACAGCATTGGGTTGGTAATCGCCGGAATTGGTTTGGCGCTGCTGCCTTTCTCGCCAAAGGTTGAACTAACCAAGCAACTAATCTTCACGGCTTTCCTGCCGCCGCTTATTTTCGAAGCTGCGATCCACCTCCGCTGGCGAGAATTGCGAAAGGATTTGCCGGTAGTCCTGCTACTCGCAACTGTGGGGGTCGTTGTGTCGGCAGCCGCGACCGCCGTGGGCATGCATTATCTCGTGAGTTGGACCTGGATGGCCGCGCTGATCTTTGGCGTGCTGATCTCGGCGACCGATCCGGTTTCGGTCATCGCCACCTTCAAAGAAACGAAAGTTACCGGCCGCGTGCGTTTGCTGGTGGAAGCTGAAAGTCTCTTCAACGATTGCACCGCTGCGGTTGCCTACACAATCGTTCTGGCGTTGGCGGCGGGGCAGAGCATAGGAGCGGCGGGCGCAGCCAGGACGCTCGTGATTGTAGTCGCGGGCGCGATTGCCTGCGGCGCGGTGGTTGCGGGAGCGGCGCTCTTGCTCACAGGAGCAACCGACGATCACTTGATCCAGGTGACCTTCACAATCGTCGCGGCCTACGGCTCGTTTCTGCTGGCAGAACACTTTCATCTCTCAGGCGTGCTCGCGACTCTGACGGCGGGATTGATCATTGCGAACGTCGGCCATTTAGCCATCTCTGCGAACTCGCGCGAAGCGGTCGAAGACTTTTGGGAGTATGCGGCGTTCTTCGCCAACTCTCTAATTTTCTTAATGATTGGAATACGGGTCGCGCTTCAAAGCTTCCGAGCATTCCTCATCTCCGCGATTGTGGCGATTGTTCTGGTAACTGCTTCCCGAGCAATAGCCATATATCCCTGTTGCCTGATCTTCTGGCGTTCAAAAATGCGAGTTTCGATGCGACATCAGCACATTCTTTTTTGGGGCGGATTACGTGGCGCTCTGGGGCTGGCTTTGGCGCTGGGGCTACCACCTGAAATCGCGGACCGGCAGGAGATCATCGCGGTCGCGTTTGCGGTGGTCGCGTTCTCGATCCTTGTGCAAGGGCTGACCATCACGCCACTAATGCGGCGGCTGGGAGAACTTCCGTCGAAGGGTTGATTTCAGGTAGGGTTTCTCCAAAGATGTCGCTCCTAACGGAGCTTGATCGATCTATTTAAACGCGGTGCTACAAAGATTTCGCTCCTACGGAGCGAGGATGTTGTATTCGCCGCCTGGAGTGCGACCTGTCTTGAGCTCGTCAGGAGGGGCATATTTGTAGAACGCCCAACCTCTGATTTATCCGCGCCTGCGCCCACGAATGCGGGCGAGGACGCCTGCGCTCCCAGGAGCAGCTACTCCGGATTAAACCTATAACCGATCCATGGTTCGGTGAGGATGTAGCGCGGCTTTGAAGGATCCGGCTCGATCTTTTTTCGCAGTTGGCCGATGAAGACGCGCAGATACTCAGTCTGCTCGGTGTAATCGCCGCCCCACACTGCGCCGAGCAGGGAATGATGCGTCAGAACCTTATTGGCATTGCGCACCAGGTGAGTCATGAGCTCGAATTCTTTCGGCGTCAGCCGTAACTCTCGCTCTCCGTGCGTGGCTGTGTGACCGTCTAGATCAATGCGAAAATCGCCGGCTTCGAGAATGCGCGAGTCGGAGTCTGTAGCAGGTTTGCGTCGCAGAGCCGCGCGAATCCGCGCCAGCAGTTCATCCATCCCGAAAGGTTTGATGACGTAATCATCCGCGCCGGCGTCGAGCGCCTCGACCTTCGTCTTCTCTTCGCCACGGACCGACAAGACAATAATCGGGACCTGGGAGATTGCGCGCAGACGGCGGCAGAGTTCGAGTCCGCTCATATTCGGCATCGCCAGGTCCGTGATTACCAACTCCGGTGGCCAATCATGAAAAGTCTGCAGCGCCAGGTCGCCATCTCCGGCAATTCGCACATCGTATCCCTTGATCGTCAGACTTCGCAGCAGCACGCGAGTAAGCTGGGGCTCGTCGTCAACAATCAGGATTCGGGGCTTTGATTGCATCACTGTTCTGGCCGGAACGCGCCGTCGTTGTTCGTGGGAAGCGTAACCACGAATTTTGCTCCGGTGCCAACATCGGGATCTTCAACGCGGATTGTTCCGCCATGGGCTTCGACAATTCCGCGCGCAATCGCCAATCCCATTCCGGTTCCCGATGTTCGCCGATCTCCGGCGTCGCCATCCCGCATCGCCCGAAAGAATTTTTCAAAGACGCGTTCGCGGATTTCCGGGCGCAATCCCGGCCCATGGTCTTCGACGCTCAACTGTAGAGTATGGTCTGGTCCCACGGCCGTCCTAATTCGAATGGGCGAACCCGGCGGTGAATACTTGGCGGCATTATCGACCAGCGTGTAGATGACTTCGGCAATCGCCTGCTCGTCTACTTTAACCGAAGGCAGCTCATCCTCGATCCAGACTTCCATCTGATGCGTGTGGGTGCGGGGCTCGGCCCGCTTCAACGCCATGGTGATGATTTCGTCAATCTGAGTCCATTGACGATGCAAATGCATCTCGCCCGCATCAATGCGCGCCAGCTTAGTCAGACCTTCGACAAATCGATCCAGACGATCGGCTTCTTCGTCAATCACCCGCAGCATTTCTTTCCGGCCCTCGAGATCCAGACCCGGCTCGGCGTTGTTTCTTTCGCGCGAATACAAATCATCCAGCAAAGTCGTCGCCGAGGCTTTGATCGAAGTTAGTGGCGTTCGCAGATCGTGAGTTACAGCGTCGAGCAGTGCCGACTTCAAACGTTCGCTTTGCTTGAGAGCTTTGGCCTGGCTGGATCGCTCGAATGAATCCTGTAGCTCGTAATACAGACGCTCGACCTCGGCCTTGGCGGCTTCGGCTTCTTCGGCCCGGCGCTTCACGCGTCCTGACAGTTGCCCGACGGTGATTGCCGTGATCATAAAAGCGATGAAGGCACTCCAGTTGTGCGGATCTCGAATCGCGAAGGTGCGAAACGGCGGCAGGAAAAAGAAATTGAAAGTTACGATGCCGACGACGGAAGCGACTATCGCCGGACGCGAGCCCCACGCGGTGGCCACGAACAGAATGATCAAAAGAAAGGCGAGAGCTACGGTAGTCGGGTCGATGTGTTCGCCGAGGAGCTTTAGCACGCCGGACGCAACCGCCACCGCGATCACGGCCGTAAGGTATCCCACCCAGGGGCGGAGAAATAAGCTGTCGCGAGTCATGCGGCTAACAGTTTAGTCCTGCGGATTCTAATGCACCATCGTGGACCTTGGCAGCTAAGCGGACCGCCGCCGGGAAGAAAAACGTCCTCTCAAGGGGCTTGGGCACTAAAGAGCGCCGAAGGCGCGGCATTCAGTAGC
>DATISD010000112.1:0-4359 GCA_035469005.1 Pyrinomonadaceae bacterium
GGATGGTCTCTGGTCGTTGATGCTAATCAACAAGGATCCAAATCTGGCGCATGAGGTAAAAATCATTTTCCAGGACGGATCACGCGCCCACGCGGGCTTTGCTTCGCCGATCGAGGTCGTTCAATTCTCAGGTCTGCAGTACCAGCTAAACTCTGATCGCGATCAGCCAAAGCCGATCAAATCTGTTGCCCCCGCACACTTCACCATCGGACGAACTTCGGCCATGAGTCTGCCGGCTTATTCCTTAACGGTCATTCGCGGAAAGTTGTAGCGCACGCTGTCAGCTGGCGTCGCAAACTAACTTTGGAAAAACTCTCTATGAGCAGAATGAGAACGTTTTGAAGGAAAGGTTTCCCGCCGCAATAAGTCAACCGTTTCCTGCGTCAGGACTTTTCCAGGGTTGAAGAAGAGCGATCCAAAAAGGCCTGGAGCGCAAGCGTCCTCGCTTGCAATCGCCTTGGCGACCGAGACGGTCGCGCTCCAGTCTGACTAAAGAAGTGCGTCAAACTCGCCCTCACGAATAGTCTTCGCGAGTGCTTCGATTTCCCGGGACATTGCGCGATCCGAAGTCAGACGCGCGACGTGCCGCCGGACGATTTCATAAGCTTGCTTCACGCCTCGACCCGGTTGCAGCGGCGCCCGGTATTCCAATCCTTCAGCCGCAGTAATTAATTCGATCGCCGTGATCATTTCCGCGAGATCGATGATGGAGCGCAGCTTAATCGCCGCCGTCATGCCCATCGAAACGTGATCTTCTTTGCCGCCGTCGGTGGGCACGTTGTCGATGCTCGCCGGATGCGCGAGCACCTTTGCTTCATTCAAGAGTGAAGCTGCCACGATTTGCATCATCATAAAACCGGAAGCCGCGCCGGGGTGCGATGTCAGAAACGCCGGCAGATCTTCGTTTGAGTCCGGATTAACCAGACGATCGATTCGTCGCTCGCTGATGCTAATCAAATCCGTCATGGCGATGGCCGCGTAATCAAACCCGAGCGCGAGTGGCGCACCATGAAAATTCCCGCCGGAAAAAACGTCTCCGGTTTCCACGAAAACCAGCGGGTTGTCAGTGGCGCTGCCGGTTTCAATCTCCACAATCTCGCGCGCATGCGCGAGAGCGCCGCGCACAGTTCCGTGGACCTGCGGCATGCAACGAAGCGAATAAGCGTCCTGAACGCGCGGATCGTTTTCCAAATGCGACTGACGAATCTGACTATCCTGCAGAAGCTCGCGCAAGTGCGCTGCGACTGCGATCTGCCCGGCATGCGGTCGCGCCGCGTGAATGCGCTCGTCGAAAGCGACTGGCGTTCCCTTCAACGCTTCCAAAGCCATCGCCCCTGCTACGTCGGCGAGGCGCGCAACTCGATCCGCGCGATAAAGCGCCAACCCGCCGACCGCGGCCATCGCCTGGGTGCCGTTGAGTAGCGCAATGCCCTCCTTGGCTTCGAGTTGAAGTGGCTCAATCCCGGCTCGCTGCAAAGCGTTCGCGCTCGATGTTCGCTCGCCGCAATAAAATGCTTCGCCTTCGCCAATCACCGTCAAGGCGAGATGGGCCAGGGGTGCGAGGTCGCCACTCGCCCCGACGGATCCTTTTTCCGGAATGACTGGCGTCACCTCGCGATCCAACAGCGCCAGCAGAGTGTCTATGACTATGGGTCGACAGCCGCTGTAGCCGCACGCCAGCACATTCGCGCGCAATAGCAACATCGCTCGCGCTTCCTCGGTCGACAGTGGCGCGCCCAGACCGCACGAGTGGCTGCGAACAAGATTAAGTTGGAGTTCGCGAAGTTGTGATGGTTCGATGCGAACGTCGGACAGCTTGCCGAAGCCTGTGTTCACGCCGTAGACGGTGCGGCCTGCGGCAATGATCGCTTCGACGATTTTTCGTGATCGCCTTACACGCTCTTGAGACGAGCGCGCGAGAGTGACTTTTTCCTGGCCGCGGGCCACCGCCATAACTTGCGCAAGCGACAGTCTTTGGCCATCAAGTTCAAGCATGGATCATTGAGCAGTGAGTGGTAAGTCGTTGCGAAGGTTCACCTGCACCTGTTCACTTGAGAATCCGATCTGGTGTCTCCGTCACGTGAATGCGCCGCTCAGGAGTCTCAGAAGTGTGAATCCTCCGATCCGGTGACTGAGTGATGTCGATCTTTCGGTATTCGCCAGAGGTTGCGCCCCTGAGTCTGTGCCTCGCGCGCTTCGCTCGCCGAACTGTGGCCCTGGTTCCGGATGAGGCGGCGCGGCCCCAACTGGAAACCACCCGCAGCGGATGCAACGAGAATTGGTGTCGCGGCAAAACTTCGCCCGTTGCCTCGCGCAGCCGAATTGTACTGATCGCGAAGACGAACAGCGTCGCGTTAAAGAGAAATCCCACCATGAACACAACCCAGCCGGAAACCAGACCAACCTGGGCGCGCGCAAGGAACTCGTCAAAATTGCGGGCCGGGTCCGGATACAGATAGACCTTGAGGTTCCAGCTGAGCGCCAGCAGAGCGAAGAGCCAAATGTAGTTTCGCCGCAACCGCCGGCCAATCGCTTCCCAAACACTGATCGTGAAATGCGGCGTCAGAAGGTCTGAAGCCAGGTGCGAAGCCCACTCTTTGTCTTCGGGCACAGCTTCAGGAGCCAGCATGCGCGCGAGATAACCAGTTTCGATCACGCGCACGCGGCTGGACCAGATTTCGTAGTAACGATAGCGCCGCGCCTCCATGATTAAGAACACAGCCACCAGGATTGAATCTACCGGAATCACGAAATGCGGCGTGTTCGGAGAGCTGAATGCAAAGGACAACATCGCGCCCGCGCTCAGCACGGCCCAGTTAGTCGTCGTGTCCAGGCGATTGCGCCAGGTGTTCGATCTTTGCACTTCGCCGCGATAGAAGTGCGACATGGCCGTGTTGAATTCTGCCGGCGAAAGCTTTCGGGTTGGATCGAATGTAGTTTGCTTATCCGGAACAACCGTTTCGTGAATTGAACCGGAGGATACGGGACGCAAGCGGCCGGTTGGGCGATCACTGGTTACTGAACTGTCTCGAAGAGTACCCGACGGCCGCCGCAGGCGCGACGTAATCTGAGATTCATGAATACTTTCGCTGCGATGTTGGCCGGGGTCGTGGGTTGATTCAGTATTAATTGCCATGACGGGCAGCTCAGAAACGAGCAAGGGGTCGGCTCGCAGAGCGAATCGAGATGATACCATGGAATCGCATCGGAATTGTGGTCGTGGGTCAGTTCACAGTTCAGGCTTTAGCTTGCCTTGTTTCTGCCAGCGGCGTCAGGGTACCGACTTTAGTCGGGCATTTTTCCTTTAACGGAGGCTGGATTGGAGTTAGTGAACCTGGCGTCGGTGGGCTTTGCCTCAAAAGTGGTTTCGGCCAAATCCAATAGGGGCTTCGTCGGCTGTACGACGGTTACGGAACGGCGAGCGACAGCGAGCGGGATCAGAGCGCAACTTAGAAGGCCACGTTTTTTCAGGCTTTCAACGCCGTTCGCCCTGGTTCTCCTTTATTCCGCTCGCTATCGCTCGCGGTTCTATAACGCCGCTATGCACTTTGCCAGACGTAAAGTGTTTTGAGGCAAAACAGCGTCGGTGAAATTGACGCTACCCTCAGGAATGGCTTCCTTGACAGTGATTATTTACGAAACCTATAGTCTGAGTTTCGTTATTTGAAGAAGATGAGTGCAGTGCAGAGCGCACTTAAAGAGCACGAACGTTGGATGCGCCAGGCCTTGCGTGCGGCGCAAGATGCCGGGACGCGCGATGAAGTACCCATCGGATGCTGCGTCGTCATCGCGGGGCAGTTGGTGGCGATTGCGGGCAATCGGACGCGCACCGATTGCGATCCAACGGCGCACGCGGAAATTGTCGCGCTGCGCGAAGCCGCCCGGAAAATCAAAAATTACCGGCTGGCTGACGCGGTCGTTTATTCAACGATTGAACCGTGCGCGATGTGTGCCGGGGCTTTGATTCAGGCGCGCGTGCCTTTGCTGGTCTATGGCGCGACTGATGAGAAAGCCGGCGCGGTCGAATCTCATTTTCAGATTTGCAATTCGCATCAACTGAACCATCGCGTGCAGGTTATCAAAGGGGTGCTGGAGCCTGAGTGCCGCGAGTTGATGCAGGAGTTTTTCCAGAGCCGGAGGTCAGAGATCAAAAGTCAGAGATCAGAGAATCGTCAGGATTCAGATCTGACCTCTGATCTCTGACCTCTGGTTTGCGGAGAGGTCGCATAGTGGATTAGTGCACCGGTCTCGAAAACCGGAGTGGGTTTACGCCCACCGTGGGTTCGAATCCCACCCTCTCCGCCATTCCATTGCCGATTTCCGATTGATGATTGCCAATTGATCTCGGAATAAACGCTT
>DATISD010000113.1:0-8297 GCA_035469005.1 Pyrinomonadaceae bacterium
CCGAACGTAAACAGTTGCCGTCGGTTCTCGCGCACGTGCACCGCAGATTCTTTACGCCTGATATTTCTATCGTGATGACTGCTGCGGTGATGATGATCCTGACGCTGAAGAGTTCGTTCGTCGCGGCCTTGACGATCAGCGCGATTGCCCGGCTGGTGACTTATGCAGCTACGTGCGTGGCGCTGCCGGTCTTGAGAAGACGCGCCGGCGCGCCGAAAGCGTTGTTCAGACTTCCCGGAGGGACGATCATCGCAGGGCTATCTCTTTTGCTGGCGGCATGGCTGTTGATGAACAGCACCTTGAACGAAGCGATTGCTGCCACGATCGCGGCGGCCGTAGGATTCGCGATCTATTTGGCGTATAGGCTAACCGTGTCTAAGAAGGATGCCTAAGCTTGTCCCTAGGCTACTGTGTATCAACGCACGTAATCTGTACCTCAACCTTTACGCGACCGATAAGTCATAGGATAGAATGGTTTCGTGGTTTTCTGGCAGAAGTTCGAACCTGACCAATTTGAATTCGAGTTTAATGAGGACGAACTCTCTCAGCACGGCATAACAGTCGATGAAGCGATTGAAGTAATCTGGAATGGCTTCAAGGTGCGCCGAAACAAGCGGTACCATGGTGGCTATCAAATCATCGGCAACACAGATGGTGGTCGGAGGCTGAAGTTGATTGTCTATGAGAAGCAAACCCGCGTAATTCGAATAATCACCGGATGGGACAGATGAAAGCGCGAAAGAGAATCTCGGAAGCAGAAATCAAACTAAGACTCTTAGAGGACTCGGAGAACCCAGATGCCTGGGAAGCACCGATCACGGTGCCGCCGAGCACTGCTCGTCGTCCTGAATGGTATGGGCGAATGAAGCATCTTGAGTTAGCGGCAAAGTTTTATGTGCTTTCAGTTCTGCATCGACTTGGCGCTGAGGCAAATCTGACCTACGCGCAGCCCGACAACGTTGACATAGCAGCCGTCCGGCAATCGGGTGAAGCATTCACAATTGATGTAAAAACTCTCATGGGTACGTCCCACTGGCCGGTGGAAAGGTTCAGCGCCCGAAAGCACCACTTTCTAGTTTTTGTTTGTTACGAGATGAAGTGGCGCGATCCACAAGCGGTGCCCGATGTCTACATTTGGAAGTCGGAGAATCTGAAGACCTTTATTGCTCGCGAGAAAACTACAAGCCTTTCGCTGGAAGATCTCGCCTCGAAGTTGGATCCAACTGCCGCCTGGGAGCAGTTCGCTTCGCGACCCGCCGCATGATTTGACCTACACGCGGTCGCGCTTACCTCTTCTTGCATTCACCTTCTCTCATAAACCACCCGCCCATCCATCAACGTCAGCACGACTTTTACCTGATCGATCTCGTTCGGATCGATCTTGAAAATGTCCCGCGAGAGAATTACGAGATCAGCTAGTTTTCCGGGCGCGATCGTGCCTTTTTCGTTCTCCTGAAACTCGGCATAGGCCGAACCGAAAGTGTACGCGCGCACAGCTTCTTCGACCGAAATCTTTTGTTCGGGAATCCAGCCCCCGGGGCGTTTGCCGTCGAGTGTGCGACGAGTCACGGCCGCATAGATCGACAGCATCGGATTTAGCGGGGCGACCGTCCAGTCGGTGCCGAAGGCCAGCATCGCGCCTGAATCGATGAGCGAGCGAAAGGCGTATGTAGTCTTCGCTCGTTCCGGCCCAATTCGTTTTTCAGCCCAGCGCCCGTCGTCGATTGCATGATAAGGCTGCATCGATGCGATCACTTTGTCGCGGGCAAAGCGAGTAATGTCCTGCGCTCTGAGGTGCTGGGCATGTTCAATGCGAAAGCGCCGATCGCGATCGCCATCTTCTTTTTCAACCTGCTCGTAAATCGAAAGGATCTTGTCGTTGGCGCGATCGCCGATCGCGTGAATCAGCACTTGCAGGCCGGCGCGATCCGCGCCGCGCACCCGTTCGAGCATCGCGCCCTCGGGAAACATTTCGTCGCTGGGAATTCCGCTGGTGCCGGGCGCGTCCAGATAAGGATCGAAGAAGAGAGCCGTCGTTGATCCCAGACTGCCATCCGCGAATCCCTTCAATCCGCCGGTGCGAAGCATGGCGCTGCCAAAGTGCGCGCGCACGCCCGTGCGCGCCAGGCGATCCCAACTCGGCAAAGGCCAGACGGCGTAAATTCGTGTTTTCAGGTCTCCTCGATCCAGAAGGGTTTGATAGACACCGACATCAACGCCTGCGGACATATCCTGCACGCTGGTCACTCCGAGGCTTGCAGCATGATTGGTTGCGGCGCGCGCGGCCGAGAGTTTCTCTGCAAAGCTCGGGGCAGGAATTACTTTCCACACAAAGCTTTGCGCCGCGTCTTTCAGAATGCCGGTGGGTTCGCCGGTTTTCGGATCGCGTACGATGACGCCGCCGTCGGGATCTTTGGTCGCGCTCGAAACCCCGGCAAGTTTCAGTGCGACGCTGTTCGCGAGGGCCATGTGTCCGTCGAGCCGATTCACAAACACCGGAGTGTTTGGCGTGTTGCGGTCAATCAACTCTTTCGTCGGTAGTTTGGCCTCGGGCCAGCTCTCGTGATCCCAGTCGCCACCGGTTATCCAACGCCCTGGCGGGAGCTTCGCCGCAAAATCGCGAATTCGCTGGGCGAACTCTTCCGGCGATTTTGCGTCGCGCAAGTCTACGCTCGAAAGTTGAAAGCCGCCGGACATGAAATGGACATGCGCATCGTTGAAACCCGGCAGCACAAGCTGACCCTTAGCATCTACAATCCGAGTAGTGGTCCCGCTGAGTTTCCTGATCTCATCATTCGAACCTACGGCGATAATACGATTGCCGAGAATTGCGATCGCTTCGGCGGCCGGTTGGTTCGGAATCATCGTATGAACGTTGGCGTTGACTATGATCAAGTCCGCGGCCAGCGCAGGTTTGGCGGCATGGGTGACTGGATTTGTAGACATGAGAACCGGAATCAAGAGCAGGTACAGATAAAGTTTTGATTTCATCGTCGACACTTTAATACTGGGAGCGCGGGCGCCTCGCCCGCAGAGTGCAGGATTCGTCGCACTCTAGGTTCTCAAAAAGTTCTTAGCACACTGCGAACATTTCGCGCTTCGCGCTCAATGCGGGCGAGGGCGCCCGCGCTCCCAGTATTGGCGGGTTCGTCCTGGCACATATCGATCTTACAGCCCAAAGTTTGCGATGATCCCGTCGCTATCGCTCCGGGTTCTGACACGCGGTCGCGTAGTGTATCATCGCGTTATTAACTGCGATAGATCGGTAATGGCGACCAGCGAGCAACAAGTCAAAAAACCCGACACCCTAATCGATGAGCTTCGCGATGTTGTCGGTAACGACGGCGTCCTCTCGGAACCTGAAGAGCTTCTGGTTTACGAGTGTGATGGACTGCCGCAGCATAAGCATCCCCCGCGTGCCGTTGTCTTTCCGACCTCAACTGAAGAAACTTCCGAAGTTCTAAAAGTGCTTTCGCATCAGGGCGTCAGCTTCGCGCCTCGGGGCGCCGGCACCGGTCTCTCCGGCGGCGCGTTGGCAATCAATCGCGGAGTTGTTATCGAGATGGCCCGCATGCGCGACATTCTCAAAATCGACCCTGAGAATCGTCTCGCTGTCGTGCAAACCGGCTTAGTGAACGTGCAGCTTTCGCGCGCGGTCTCGCCGTACGGCCTCTATTACGTTCCCGATCCGTCAAGTCAGCCGTCGTGCACGATTGGTGGGAATATTGCTGAGAACGCCGGCGGCATTCACTGCTTGAAATATGGAACGACGACCGATCACGTTCTGGGCGCGCGCGTGGTTTTGTCTGACGGATCGATCGTGGACCTCGACGGGAACCTGCCAGGCTACGATCTGCTGGGAGTATTTGTCGGATCAGAAGGGACGTTTGGTATTGCGACGGAAGCCACCTTGAGATTGCTGCCCGTTCCGCCGGCGATTCGAACACTGCTGGCTGATTTCACCAATGTTGACGATGCCAGCCGCGCCGTTTCGGCAATCATCGCGGCGGGAATGTTGCCGGCGGCGCTGGAAATGATGGACAACGAGATTATTCGCGCCGTCGAAGCCAGTGTCTTCACGGCCGGATTGCCGGTCGACGCGCAGGCCGTACTATTGGTCGAGCTTGATGGCATCGAGGCAGGCATCGATGATGACGCCGAGAAGGCGGAAACAATCCTGCGCGAGCACGGCGCGCGTTCGGTGCGCCGCGCAGCCGACGAAAACGAAAGAAAGAAGTTGTGGGCCGCACGCAAAGGTGCGTTTGGCGCCGTCGGTCGCTTGAGTCCGGACATAATGATTCAGGACGCCGTGGTGCCGCGCTCGCGTCTGCCGGAAGTGTTGGCGGAAACCTATCGCATCAGCGCCCGATACAAAATCAAACTGGCCAATGTTTTTCATGCGGGCGATGGCAATCTGCATCCTCTGATTTGTTTTGACCTTCGCCGTGGGGACGACCTCGAGCGCGTGCGCCAGGCTGGCCGCGAGATCATGGAGACGTGCGTACGCGCGGGAGGTTCCATCACGGGCGAGCACGGGGTCGGACTGGATAAGAGCGGATACTTGCCGTTGATTTTTTCTGAAGATGACATGGAAACGATGTTGCGGGTGCGCGCCGCGTTTGATGAATCAGGACTATGCAACCCTGGAAAAATCATTCCGCTGCCGCGTGGCTGTGGTGAGGGAAGAGCTGTGGCCACGCAGCAAGTGTCGGAACCTCGACCTGTCGCGGCAGCGACCGCGTTACGTCAGCAGGATAGTGCAGCCATGAAAGATCCACCCGCTCATGCAGATTCCAGCGTTGCATCTGTTCCCGCAAAAACAGCTCCGAACCTTCGACTTGCCGAGCGGATTAACGAAGTTCGGGTGATGAATGAAATCAAGCGAACTGTCAACGGGGCGAATGTTAAAAAGCTCGTTGATATTGAGGTGCTCGCCAAAACTGAATTCGCCTCTGACAATCAACGCGCGCTGGTCATAACTCCAGAGACCGCGTCCGAAGTTTCAGGGGTATTAAGCCTGGCGCGGCGCGAAGGACTGTCCGTAGTCCCCGCCGGAAATTTTCCGTGGGTCGACATTGGCAACAGGGTCACTCAAGTCGATGTAATTCTGAGCACGCGGCGAATGGCGAAGATGCTTCGGCACGAACCTGCTGATCTCGTCGCTACGGCGGAAGCGGGTCTTACGCTTACTGACTTTCAAAAACAACTGGCTGAGCGTGGACAATGGCTACCGGTAGATCCTGCCGACGATGGCACGGCTACACTGGGCGGAATTGTGGCTACGGGTTTGAGCGGCCCGCTAAAAGCCGGTTATGGCGCGTTGCGATCGTTCGTTATTGGCTTACGGGCAGTGCTGGCAGACGGTCGATCGATTAAGGCAGGGGGCCAGGTGGTGAAGAATGTTGCGGGATACGATCTCTGCAAACTCTTTACCGGAAGTTGCGGCAGCCTGGGCGTGATCACGGAAATTACTTTTAAGCTGCGGCCGTTACCGGCTGAGAGCCGTACGATTGCAGCGTCGGGATTGCGCGAGTCTTTGATCCAAACGGGCAGTTTTATCGCTAATCAATACTCGCCCGTGTCGGTCGAACTGCTTTCCTCTGAACTGGCCTCGCACTTGGCGGGTGGCACCAGACCAGGTGCGGCCGGATCTTTAGTTAGATTCGCGGGATCGGCGCGTGCAGTAGTGACGCAAACGGCGCAAGCACTAAAGCTCCTGCGCGACGCTGGCTTGCATTGCGAAACCTATGACGATGACGTGCTGTTGTGGCGCGGTCTAAGCTCAGCGTCCTGCCAGCCTTCTGGTGACCTTAGTTGGCGCGCGTTGGTGAGGCCGACTGATCTGCCTGCATTTGTAAGTGATGTTTCAGAACTCGAGGAGGACGAAGCTTCGCACGTTCAACTTCAATGGCATGCGGGTTTGAGCGATGGGCGGATGCGCGCGTTCGCGCGAGCTCCAGTCTATCCGGATGAAACCGCTCACGCGCTTGAACAGCTGCGGCAGAGAGCGGAAAATCTCGGCGGAAGTTTTGTCGTAGAAAAGGCGCCAATCGAGATCAAAAATGAATTCGATAGCTGGGGAAGTTTTGGCTCGGCCACAGAGTTGATGAAGCGAGTTAAGCGGCAACTCGATCCGGAAAATGTCCTGTCCCCCGGAAGATTTCCAGAGTGAATTGTGATTGCGGCTTCGCCGCCGTGATGTGCGGAAAGCCTATGGCTTTCCGCAAGAGTTCATAGAGACGAGGAGGCTTTCCACCCGAGGCGTAGCTCGGATGATAAGTAAGAGAAATATCGGAAAGGCAGAGCCTTTCCGCACATCAGGCAGCGAGCCGCTCGTGACTGCCGATACTTTCAGGAGTTTCAAATGAGAGTGACAAAAGGGTACGGTTCATTTCGCTTCGTCGTTACGGCTGTTCTTTTGATTGCCGTAACAACTTCATTGCCTTCGTGGATTCCGAAATCCACGACGACACTCGCCGCGTCGCGCGAGCCGGTGCGGGCGCGGCATGGCGTGGTTGCTTCGACCAACGAAGTCGCCTCGAAGGTTGGCGTTGACATCATGAAGCGCGGCGGCAATGCCGTCGATGCAGCCATCGCCGTCGCATTCGCGCTCGCCGTGACGCATCCCGCTGCGGGCAACCTCGGTGGCGGTGGTTTCATGATGATTCGTTTGAAGAACGGCCGCACGACGGCGATTGATTACCGCGAGATGGCCCCCGCTGCCGCGACACGAAATATTTATCTCGATAAAAACGGGAACGTCATTGAAGGCGAAGGTGGTTCGATTGAAGGCTACCGCGCCGCCGGAGTCCCCGGAACTGTGCGCGGGATGGAACTCGCGCTGAAGCGATACGGTTCGGGAAAACTTTCGTGGTCGCAATTGATCGAACCGGCTCGTCGTCTGGCGGCGAGCGGCTTCCCGGTGACTAACTCGCTCGCTCGTGGACTGCGCGGCAATCGCGAATACCTTTCCAGGTATCCCGAAACCAAAAGCATCTATTTGAACAGCGGAAAGTTTTACAACGAAGGCGACCTGTTCGTGCAGCCGGAACTTGCGGCTACCTTCGCGCGTTTGCAGCAACGTGGGCCGAACGAATTCTATACCGGACAGACGGCGCAATTGATTGCCGCGGACATGAAGCGTCATAACGGGTTGCTGACGCTCGACGACTTGCGCGGCTATGTAGCGAAAGAGCGTGAACCGTTGCGCGGCAATTATCGCGGTTACGAGATTATTTCGATGCCGCCGCCTTCGTCTGGGGGTGCCGTGTTGCTTGAGATGCTCAACATCCTGGAGGGCTATGATCTGAAGAAAATGGATTGGGCGTCGTCCGAACGCTATCACCTGACGACCGAAGCGATGCGACGTGCGTTTGCCGATCGCGCTGAGTACATGGGCGATACCGATTTCGTTAAGGTGCCTATCGCCGGGTTAATCGACAAGAAATACGCGGCCCAACTTCGTAGCACAATTAGTACCGAGCGCGCTTCATCCAGTGAGCAAGTCAAAGCAGGGAAGCCGGCCGGCTATGAATCGGAAGAGACGACGCACTTCACGGTAGTCGATATGGACGGTAACGCCGTCGCGAATACTTACACCTTGAACAATTCGTACGGTTCGGCAGTGGTTGCCAAAGGCACCGGCATAATTATGAACGATGAGATGGATGACTTTGCCGCGAAGCCCGGCACGCCCAACCTTTATGGCCTGATTCAGGGGGAGCGCAATGCCGTTGCGCCGCGTAAGCGCCCTCTGTCAGCCATGACACCGACCTTCGTCCTGCGCAAAGACGGCAGCCTCTGGTTCACCGTCGGCAGTCCTGGTGGTCCGACAATCATTAACACCGTGCTCGACGTGATCACTAATGTGATTGACTACAACATGAACATTCAGCAGGCGATCGACGCGCCGCGGATTCATCATCAATGGCTGCCGGACGAATTGGTTTATGAACCTTATGGTTTGTCAGGCGATACGCAACGTGCGCTGGCCTCACGGGGTCACAAGTTGGTCGATAAGCCGCGTTATCTCGGCGATTGCGAAGGCATCATGATTGAAGAGAAAACCGGCATGCGCCTGGGTGCAACCGATCCAAGAAGGAGTGACGGGTTGGCGGTTGGATATTGATGTTGTAAAGGAGTCTGTGGGATCGTAACGACCCAGCCCAACTTGACAACATCAACCAATGAAATTTAGTGAACTAGTTCGTCTCCTCGAAAAGAATGGTTTTCAGTTACTCAAAGAGAAGGGTTCGATTCGCTATTATTCAAAATCGGGACATGAGAGGTTGATTCGA
>DATISD010000114.1:0-1590 GCA_035469005.1 Pyrinomonadaceae bacterium
GCGGCAAACCGAGAAGACAAAGCTCAACCTGCGCGCCCGAAGCCACCTGCCTACTCACCCGATTCTGACGGATGAGGCTCCGGACGGGAAGCTAACTGTGCAAGGACAAATTCCTCCTTGAGAATCGCAGAATCGCAGGCCTGACCCCATTTTGCGAAAGAATTGTTACTGCCGGGTCAAGCGATAAATCAAGATCGCCGCGCGCTTTGTCAGCGTCGGCATTGATGCGAGATCGACTGATTCTCCTGGCGCGTGCGCGCCGGCGCCGTCGGCACCCAATCCATCCAGACCGCTAATCAAATTTGAAACATAGGCGATGTCGCCTGCACCACGATCAGCCGGATCGACTGTGCCAACTTTACCAAAGCCCAGATCCTGACTTACCTGACTTAGCTGGTTCAGAATCGCATAGTTGCCTTCGGTAGGAGCCATCGCGGGAATGCCATCTTCGAAACTTATCTTCGCAGAAGTCCCCGGTAGATTGGCCGCCACGATCGCGCGCATCCGTGCGCGCGCTGCTTCCTTCTCGGCTTCATTACTGAAACGCAGGTCGCCGCGGACGATGTCCTTCGCCGGAACAACGTTCGTCTTGCCCGTGGCCGTACCGCTCGTGCCCGTCAACACCGCCTCAGTGCCGCCGATGATCAGGCTCGGATTAAAAGTGAAGTTCTTGTTCGTATGAAATTCTTCGTAGAACTTGTCAAGAATTCGCGCGGCTTCGAGGATGGCGCCCGCGCCCATCCGCTCTTTGAAAATCTGCGAAGAGTGTCCGGTGTTGCCGGCGACTTCCAACGTCCATGAGCTGCTGCCACGACGCCCGACCGTCGCATCGTTTCCACGTGCGCCTTCAAAGCTGAGCGCTAGATCGCTTCGTTTGGCCGCCGCCACCATGTCGCCGCGACTTATCTCGACTGGTCGCCCCGCGGCTTCTTCGTCTCCGGTGAGCATCACGATCACGCGCATGTCTTTCAGCGCGCCCACATCTGCGAGAGCTTTCAGTGCATACAGCAGCACTACGTCGCCGCCCTTCATATCGGAACTGCCGTTGCCGAACGCTTTGTTGCCGTCGCGCCGCCAGTGCTCACCTTGCAGCACGGTGTCGATGTGGCCAAGCAAGAGAATCCTTTTGCCGCGCGCGTTCGGATTTGCGTTTTCCGCCAGCAGATGTCCGCCGCGATTCATCTCTGGCGGCATATCAATCCAGCGCGCGGTCAAGCCGATCGATTCAAACTCAGTTTTGAAAACCTGACCAACCTGTTTCACACCGGCAGTGTTCTGCGTCGCACTTTCGATATTCACGACGCGTTCCAGCAGGGCGGTGGCCTCGTCCTTGTGCGCATCGACATATTCGACGATCCGTCGTTCTTCCGGAGAGAGCTTCTGCGAGTTAGCGATCGAGGCGAAACCAGCGATCAGCAGAATTGAAATGAGGGCGTAGTTGATTCTCTTCACAATATGTCTCCAGGCTGTGATTTCGTTGACGACTGACGAAGTCTTGGTTTGCGCGTATGGTTGTAGTCGGAAGAGAAGGAAACTGCAAGTGGCGAGCGGTCGAAGCTGGCAGCGCGGGCGTCCGTGTCCGCAGTGAGC
>DATISD010000115.1:0-2341 GCA_035469005.1 Pyrinomonadaceae bacterium
AGGCTCGGCTGGCTGATCCCCGCAAGGTCGCGAACGAGACCGAACGCGATCAACTCGTTCGCGACGGAAAGACTGTGGTGGTTATCTCCTGCTCGATCCACTCCACCGAGATTGTTGCCTCGCAGATGTCCACGCAATTGGCTTACAACCTTGCGAGCGCCAACGACGCGGACACGCTGTCGATCCTGCGCAACACAATTCTCATCCTGATCCCCTCACCCAATCCTGACGGAGTCGACATCGTCGCCAATTGGTATCGCAAAACGCTGGGCACGAACACCGAAGGTCGCGAACCGCCCGAGCTGTATCATCACTACGCCGGGCACGATGACAATCGCGACTGGTTCATGCTGAATTTGAAAGAGACGAAGGCCGTCACGCACCTGCTCTGGAAAGAATGGTTCCCGCAAATTGTTTACGACGTCCATCAGCAAGGCTCAAACGGCTCGCGATTTTTCGTGCCGCCTTTTTACGATCCACCCAATCCACACATCGAGCCGTTGCTGCTGCGCGAAGTCGGATTAATAGGTCACAAGATGGCGGCGGATGTCACCGCAGCGGGTTTCAAGGGAATTCTGACCAACGCGCTTTATGACACGTGGTGGCACGGCGGATTTCGCACGGCGCCCTATTTTCATAATTCGATTGGGATTCTCACCGAAGCATCGAGCGCGCGCCTGATGACGCCAACCACCGTCACGCGCGAGCAACTTTCGCGTTCCAGCACGCGCGGTATGCGGAGCGCCCTGGAAGCCACAACGAATTTTCCCAATCCCTGGCCGGGTGGTGCGTGGCGACCGCGCGACATCATGCAGATGGAATTGATTGCCTGTCACTCGCTGCTATCGTTGGCGGCTAATTATCGCGCGGACTATCTGCGCAATTTTTATGAACTCGGGAAAGCGAACATCTCTGCGTCAGGAGCCCAGGGTGATCCGCTCGCTTATCTGATTCCGGCCGGCCTGGGCCGCGATGAAAACGTCGCCAAGATGGTGGGCACGCTCATTGAGCAAGGTGTTGAAGTTTATCGCCTCGACCACGAACTCCATGGCTCGACCGGCCAGCAGGTTCTGCACAAATCGAATGACGCAACGCCTCGTGCCGCGGTGGCCCCCGGAATAGCAATCGCAATCGGAACACCGCCCGTGCCGCCGGTTGAAATCCCCGCCGGCAGTTACATCGTCTTTGTGAATCAACCTTACCGCGACAATGTGCTCGCCTTATTTGAGCCGCAAGCTTATCCCGACCGCGTCACGGCAACCGGCGAAGCTGAGCGGCCTTACGACGTCGCCGGATGGACTCTGCCGATGACGATGGGTTTGGATTGTCCGGCTGTGGTTATGATTCGGGAAACTGAAAGTGAAAGGAAATTGACTCTGATCAAGTCTGAGAATGAAGTGCGGCGGGATCTCGGTCTCCCGTTACGGACGACAGACAAGTCACCAATCGCAAATCCTATTAAACCCGGAGTCAGAATCGGCATCTACAAAAACTCGCGCGCCGGCAACATGGACGAGGGCTGGACGCGCTACGTCTTCGACACTTTTAACGTGCCGTTTCAGTCCCTGAGCGAGACGGCAATTGCCGAGGCCAACCCACGCGCGAAGTTCGACGTAATCGTGTTGCCCTCGGAACAAACGCGAGCAACTCCTGACGGCGACGCACCCGAGAACCAGAGAGGAATTGCCGACGCCGGTTACAAGAACCTCGCTCGATTTGTCGAAGACGGCGGCACGTTGATTTGTTTCGATGGATCGTGTGGCCAGTTGATTAGACAGTTCAAGCTGCCGCTGCGCAACGTCCTCGAGGGTGTACGCTCGACTGATTTTTATTGTCCCGGATCGATCCTCAGACTTGACGTGGACACGTCGAATCCGATCGCCCGCACGATGGCAAAAGACACAAACGCTTATTTCATAAACAGTTCGGCTTTCGACACGACCGAAAGTGGAAAGGTTCAGGTCATCGCACGATACGCAAAAGAGAGTGTTCTGCAATCCGGATGGCTGCGCGGTGAAGATAAGATCAAGGACAAAATCGCCCTGGCTTCGGTGACAATGGGCAAAGGCCGGGTGGTCTTGTTCGGTTTCCGGCCGCAGCACCGCGGCCAGACCTGGGGCACTTTTCCCTTTATTTGGAACGCGATCAATCTGGGCGGCCATTAACCCGAAGCTCGCGCGCAGGCAAGGTTCGTCATAGGAAAGTCACCCTCCCTAGGGGTCGGGCTCCTGACACCCTCCGAACCGAGTTGGCGATCATCATTGTGAAGTCAGTACCGGGAGCGATAGCGACCGGGTCGCAGGTGCATCAAATCGAGCCTTCGGTTAGTCGGAACCCGGTC
>DATISD010000116.1:0-4579 GCA_035469005.1 Pyrinomonadaceae bacterium
CATTTATTTCAACGATTAAGCTATCGGCAACTTCGATCGCGATTTCTCGTTCGAGTCCCTGCGGCGTGCGTACCAGAAAGTGATATGGCGGCGCCGACGGAGCCGGTCCGTCGTCGCATTCCCACTGGCGCCTGATCGCGAATCCGTTCTCAGTCAGAAATTCAATCGGCCGCGTCTTTGCCGGAAGTTCATCGGGCCAGAACTTTTCACTCTGAGCACTCACCATTTGCTAGCGTCTCCAGGCGCGCTACCCGGTCGCTACCGCTCCGGTACTGACTCCAATCCTGAATCGCCACGATGAGCTTAAAAGGGAAGGCGTAAGGATGGAGTAAGCGGTTTATAAAGAAATCGTAAAGAGGACCAAATGGTTGAAAATACATGGGTATTAATTCGCAATATTCGCGATCCGAATTGAACTTCGTTAGAATCCGATCCCGTCGAACAAAAATAGGATGAGCATTGCGCCTGGAACACGCGTGGGACGATATGAAATTCGCCGGAAGATTGGCGAGGGCGGAATGGGCCAGGTTTACCTGGCCACGGATACCGAACTTGATCGCACGGTTGCGATAAAGATTCTTCCCGAGGAGCTCGCATCCGATCAGCAACGCCTGAATCGATTCGTGCAGGAAGCCAAGGCTGCCTCAGCGCTCAATCATCCGCACATTCTGACGATTCACGAAATTGGAGTGTTGGGTAACTCGCGCTTCATGGCCACCGAGTTTATCGACGGCGAAACTCTGCGTCAGCGCATGAACGAAGGCATGCGGCTGGTTGAGGTGCTCGAGATCGCCAGCCAGATCGCCAGTGCTTTGGTCGCAGCGCACGCTGCGGGCATCGTTCACCGCGACATCAAACCTGAGAATGTGATGGTGCGACGTGATGGCTACGTGAAAGTGCTGGACTTCGGATTGGCAAAGCTGACGGACCCGAAAGGCTCGGCCAGTGATCCGGAAGCGCCCACGCGGGCAATGGTCAATACCGGCGCCGGCGCAGTGATGGGCACCGCCAGCTACATGTCGCCAGAGCAAGCGAAGGGCGTGCACGTCGATGAGCGCACCGATCTGTGGAGTCTGGGCGCGTTGCTCTACGAAATGACCACTGGTCATCTGCCGTTCTCAGGAGAAACGCCGACCGAAACCATCTCGTTAATTCTCCAGCGAGAGCCGCCGCCGCTGACTCGATACGCGCCGGACATTCCCGAAGAACTCGATCGGATTGTCACCAAAGCGCTGACGAAAGATCGTGAAGAGCGCTATCAAACAGCCAAGGATTTCTTGATCGACCTCCGTCATTTGAAACGCAAACTCGAAGTTGACGCCGAAATCGATCGCACCGCCCCTGAGGTTCGCGCCGCAGTTTCGACGCAGAGTCGCGCGCGCGGTTCGACCGCATCGGGCAGTGTGCAGACAGCCGCAGTCAGCGGCGCGCCACAAGTATCAAGCGCGGCAGACGCAAGGAGCGGCCTTAGACGGCACGGAAAACTGATTGCCCTGATAGCCGGCATTCTATTCATCGCCATTGCCGCGGTCGTCGTGCTCTATGTCTCGAATAAGAAGCCCGCGCTGAGCGCAAAAGACACTGTGTTGCTGGCGGATTTTGTAAACACGACGGGCGAAACGGTTTTCGACGGCACGCTCAAGCAGGCGCTCGCGGTGCAACTGGGCCAGTCGCCTTATCTCAATATTTTTCCCGACGAGCGCGTCAATGAAACGTTGCGCTTTATGGGCCGCGCGCCGAACGAACGCGTTACCAAGGACATCGCGAAAGAGATCGCCGAGCGGCAGGGAATAAAAGCGATGATTCTCGGGTCAATCGCCAACCTTGGTAGTCATTACGTCATCACGCTCGAAGCCATCAACGCGCACGAAGGCGACACCATCGCGCGTGAGCAAAGCGAAGCTGAAAGCAAAGAGCAGGTGTTGAAAACTTTGGGCAACGCTGCTTCCCAGTTGCGCGAAAAGTTAGGAGAGTCGCTCACCTCGATCAAGAAGTTCGACGCGCCTATCGAGCAAGCCACCACTTCATCGCTGGACGCGCTCAAGGCTTTCACGCAGGGAAACGAACAGCGGAACGAGGGGAAACAAGCCGAGGCGGTCCAGTTTTACAAGCGAGCGATCGGGTTGGATCCGAATTTTGGTCTCGCTTATGCGCGACTGGCGGTGACTTATAGTAATTTGTTTCAGACGGAAATGGCGGCGCTTTATTCGCAAAAGGCCTACGACTTGCGCGAACGGGTCAGCGAGCGCGAGCGCTATTACATTTCAGAGAAGTACGTTTCGTATGTCACGGGTGATCACGACGAGGCAATTCGGATCTTGCAGGCCTGGGAGCAAAGCTATCCCAACGATTACGTTCCTCATAACAACCTTGCTGTTAATTACAGCATGGGCGGACAGTACGAAGACGCGTTGAAGGAAGCCCGCGAAGCTGTGCGCTTGTCGCCGAACAGCGTGTCTGCGATGAGCAATTATGTAGAATCGTTCATCCAGCTCGATCGCTTTTATGAGGCGCAGCAAACCCTTGAAGAGTTGCTCGGGAAGAATCCCGATCGGCCGGCTTATCAGAGATATCGTCTGCGGCTCGCGTTCATTCGCGGTGATCAAGCAGCGATCAAAGCTGGTCTGGATTGGATGGCCAAACAAACGGGCGACCCTGACGCCTTCGACACCCAGGCAAGCGCCGCGGCGTTTTATGGGCAATGGCGCAAGGCCCTGGATTTCAATCGGCAGTCAAGTGTCATTCTGATTGCGCAGGACAGAATGGAGAGCGCCGGGCAGACCGAATCGATGAATGCTTTCTATGCCGCACAATTCGGCTTGTGCGAGCAGGCAAAACAAGCGGCCGCGCACAGCATTGGGTTGGTTCGCGGGAGACTCGTGCTGGGCTCGGCATCATTGGCGTTTGCGGCATGCAACGACTCAGCGCAGGCACAGACGCTGGTTGACGAACAGCAAAAACGGTTTCCCAAAGATACAGGCGCGAATTTGATGATCGCTCCCGTTACGCGCGCCATTCTGGAGATGAATCGCGGCAACATGCAGCAAGCCATCGACGCCACTCAACCGGCAATGCGATTTGAATTCGGACTAATCCCGGGTATCTGGCTCAACTACGTGCGCGGAGAGATCTATCTGCGCGGAAAATCGGGCCAGGAAGCGGCCGCCGAATTTCAAAAGATCCTCGATCATCGTGGCATCGAACCATTCTCGCCGCTCTATCCTTTAACGCATTTGGGTTTGGCACGCGCATCAGTTTTGAATGGCGACACCGGCAAAGCCCGGAAGGAATACCAGGATTTTCTGGCGCTCTGGAAAGACGCCGACAACGACCTCCCAATCCTCATCGAAGCAAAGAAAGAATACGAGCAAGTGAAGTAGCGTGGAAGAAAACGGCTTATTAAATTATCGGTTGGCCTTCCGCAGCATTCGAGTTCTTCTTAGGCGGGGAGCGCGCGGACGCAGCGTTTGAAGGCTCTCTCCTTTCTTCAACGCCCGCAGAAAATCAAGCACTTGTTGCCGGCTCTCTTCATGCAATTCATCTGCGAGCCGTACCAGCGCGGCCACCACGATCTGCTTGTGCCTGATATCTTCAAGGCCATGCTCATCTCGCACATTGAGCCACAGCTTATGAATGAAGTTGATCTCTTCGTCCGTCAGATCAGGAGCATGGGCGCCTAAATAGAAGTCTCGAATGCTTTCATCCCGTCCAATGACCCGAAAGCGAATCCTCTCCTGCGGTTTAGCTGACAGGCGCTCCCACGCGTCACCCAGGGACTTAGCCTGTTGCTCAGGAGTCATTACGGACGAGCGCCCAGCGATGATGTCTGACGAATGTAAACGGGCGGCCGTGAGCGCGATCGCCTGGAAGATGTCTGAGGACGGTACCACCAGCAAGTGAACGGTCTTGCCGGCTTTCTCAGCGAGCGCCACGACTTTGCTGAAGAGATACTGTTCGTATCTGCTGAAGAGTCGATCTTCGGCAATGTCTTCGTAACCCGTATCGGGACCGCGCATTAGATGCACCGTCATGACCACGAGATCCTTCTTGCCGGTGTGCGTGATCTCCAGAGCCTTCTTGAGATGGTCCAGGGTGTTGTAATCACGCACGAGGCAAATCGTGTTGCCGGGGGCGACTGCGACTGATTCGGTTGATACTGCGTCGCTCGTATACAGCCGGAATTGATCCATCGCCGAAGTAGTATGAATGTCTTCCGCGTGCCGGCGCTGGTTGATTCGCTCTGAGACCAGAAAGATCGTAAAGAACACGATCGTAAACGCGATGCCACTGATCGTTGCTACTTCCTTGGTAATCAGGTTGACGCCGGCAACTGAGAACAACAGCATCGTGATTACTCCGAGACCGATCGGTAACTCGTTGCCATCCAGACGAAGATTAAAAGGTACCTTCCACTCGCGCGTGGACTTGTCTTTGAAACGCAAAACCAGAACGGCCAGGCCCTTAAACGCAAACGACCAGATCACGCCGAAGGCGTAAGCTTCGCCAAGAGTGTAAGTGTTTCCCCGCGAAGCGATGATGGCGACCAGTTGCAGGATGACGATCAGATTAATCATGCGAT
>DATISD010000117.1:0-3856 GCA_035469005.1 Pyrinomonadaceae bacterium
TTTTCCCGTTTTGCAGCGGATGATTAAAGAGAGGATTTGAGTAGTTTTGAGTCCGCGAAGCGGACGGCAGTGAGGCTACGGAACCGCGAGCGGTAGCGAGCGGCATAAAGAGGCAATCATTTGGTTACTAATGTTTGCTTAGTCGTGATTCGCAAGTTGCATCCTTAACCCGCTCGCTACCGCTCGCGGTTCTGTACCACGGGGTCGCAGGTCGTGCCCTGCTTTCTGTCCGCCCGTTTCACGGGCTTTCGTTATTTAACTTGACGCTTACCCAGTGCTAAAGCGCTGCGCTATTATCAAAAACGTGGGCTAACGCGCACTTTAATGAATGCAAACCTACATTAAGGATTTATCAAAACATATCGGCGAAGAAGTCACTCTCAAGGGCTGGCTCTATAACATGCGTTCAAGCGGTAAGCTCATGTTCCCGCAACTGCGCGACGGCACCGGCATCGTCCAGGGAGTCGTGGCCAGGAATTCGGTGACGCCCGAACTTTGGGAAGCTCTCAAGCCGCTGGGCCAGGAATCATCGGTCATCATTAACGGTCGCGTGCGCCAAGACAGCCGCGCGCCGGGCGGCGTTGAATTGGATGTGACGGATGCTCAGGTGGTGCAGAACGCGCACGATTATCCGATTACTCCGAAAGAGCACGGGCCGGAATTTCTTTTAGATCATCGCCATCTCTGGCTGAGATCGAAAAAACAGCATGCAATCCTGAAAATCCGTCACACGGTGGTCAAAGCCGTGCGCGACTTTCTCGATAACGATGGATTTACCTTGTGCGACACACCGATCTTCACGCCGGCGGCTTGCGAGGGCACGACGACGTTGTTTGAAGTTGATTACTTCGGCGACGAAAAAGCCTATCTGACCCAGTCAGGGCAGCTTTACAACGAGGCGACGGCCGCCGCTTTCGGCAAAGTCTATTGCTTTGGCCCGACGTTTCGCGCGGAGAAATCCAAAACCCGCCGTCACCTGACTGAATTCTGGATGGTCGAGCCTGAGATGGCTTACGCCACACTCGACGACGTGATGGATCTATCAGAGCGGTTTCTTTCGTACATAGCCTCACGCGTCCTGGAAACCCGGGAGGAGGAATTGAAAACGCTCGAACGGGACGCGGCGAAACTGGAAGCGATTGTGCCGCCGTTTCCGCGCGTGCATTACGATGACGCCGTGAAGATGCTGGATGAAGGGTTCGCGCAAGGCGCACTGGAAAACAAGTTTGAGTGGGGCGGCGACCTCGGCGCGCCTGACGAGACCTATCTTTCCAGCAAGTTCGACAAGCCGGTGATGGTTCATCATTATCCTGCGGCCGTCAAAGCTTTCTACATGAAGCGCGATCCCGAACGCGATGAGATCGCTCTGGGTGTCGATGTGCTCGCGCCAGAGGGTTATGGCGAAGTGATCGGCGGCGGTGAGCGTGCTACTTCGTTTGAGTTTCTCGAGAAACAAATTGCGGCGCACGGGCTGCCGAAAGAAGCATTCGAATGGTACCTGGACTTGCGACGTTACGGCAGTGTGCCGCACGCCGGCTTTGGCATGGGCATCGAGCGCTGCACCGCCTGGATGTGCGGCATCGAGCACATTCGCGAGACAATTCCGTTTCCCAGGATGCTTTATAGATTGAAACCCTAGCCGGCACGCACGCCTCCGGCGTGCCTTAGAAGTGAGCCCGCCAGAGGCGTGCGCACCTGAAGAATGGACGAACAACTCCGAACTGAATTCAACGAATGGGCCCGCGCCGGCAAGGGCGAGAGCATGGAACGCGGCCATCGTCCCGTCGGCGAGCAGGCAATCGCGCGCATGCAGGTCGGACCGGACGCGCGCGTGTTGGATGTCGGGTGCGGCTCGGGCTGGGCGACGCGTCTGCTTGCGGACTACGCTTTCAATGGCCGCGTCACTGGCATCGACATCTCGGATGAGATGGTTAACCTGGCCCGTGAGTCTTCGCGATCGCACGCCAACGTCGTTTTTGAAGTTGCCAGTGCTGAACAGTTGCCGTTTCCGGATAACGAATTCACGCACGCATTCTCGATGGAGTCCCTTTACTACTATCGAAACATTCCGAAGGCCCTCAAAGAAATCCATCGCGTCCTAAAACCGGGAGGCTCGTTCTTTGCCGTCGTCGATCTGTATTGGGAAAGCGAAGCGACGCATCAATGGGTTGACACCCTGAATGTTCCTGTACGGTTGCTCAGTATTGACGACTATCGCGCCCTGTTTATCGATGCAGGTTTTGTAAACGTTTCTGACCAGCGAATCCTTGATCCCAGACCGGTACCAGACGACTACACCGGCGGTTCATTCAAGAGCCGGGAAGACTTTGAATCGTACCGGCGGGAAGGTTCTTTGATGATTAGTGGCGAGGCCGCAAAATGAGTGAAACAAAAGAACGCATCGTCACGATCTTTGGGGGATCGAAGTGTGGCGAATCCGCCCTTGAATATTCGCAGGCACTGCGAGTGGGCGAACTTCTTGCGGCCGCGGGCTTCACCATCTGCACCGGTGGGTACTCTGGCGTGATGGAGGCTGCGAGCCGCGGTGCGCACGAGCGCGGCGGTCGCGTCATCGGCATCACGATGAATCAATTTAAGGGCGAGCCCAATCGCTACCTGACGGAGAAGATTCCGTCCGAACATTTCTATGAGAGATTGCAACGATTGATCATTCAATCGGTCGGCTACATTGCGTTGCGCGGCGGTATGGGCACCGTCACGGAGATTTCTCTGGTGTGGAACAAGCTGCAAACTCGCGTGTTGGAGCCGCGGCCGCTGGTCCTTTTGGGTGAGTGTTGGCCACCGGTCGTCAAGGAATGGCAGCGCCATCTGGCGGTCAGCGATACGGATGTTCAGATTTTGAACTTCGCAAATACGCCGGAAGAAGCTGTAGCAATAATCAAAGGAAAGGCTGCGAGCGTTGTCGCATAAACGGTTTATCCGCAGATTACGCAGATTTCACCGATTTTTGGCAAGGTCAGCCGAGGCGTGCTCGAAAGTGATTAAGGAGGTTTTCCCTCGCTGTGTAATCTGCGAAATCTGCGGATGATCTAAATATGAAGCGCTGTCCAAAGTGTAATCGGCAGTATAACGATGACACGCTGAGATTCTGCCTCGAAGATGGCAGCCCGCTCGCTTCGACCACGCGCGAAGAGGCGCCGCCGACTGAGATTCTGCCGCGCGCACAACCCACGCTGAAAGCTTCCGCGCCAACAGTTCCGTCTTATCAGAACAGTTCCGGCGTCCCGCTAAGCGAAGCAAGGCAATCGAATCCGCTACTGACGGGCGGCGTGATGGCGATCGCTCTTTTGCTTCTGCTGCTGGTCGGCATTGTCGGCTATTTTGTCATTAGGCAATCAGGAGCAAATCAGCCGTCTCAGGAAGCAGCAAACGCGACGCCAACACCAACCAAAGGCGCCACGTCTACGGCCAAAGCGACGCCGAGCGGTTCGGATGATACCGTTACCTCAACGTCGCCAGCGGGAACCCCTTTAAAGATTACTGCCAGTTCTTCCTCAGCTCGCCTGGCGGTGCAGAGCAATACGTACTATCCGGCGAATGCGATCGACGGAAAGCGCAGCACCGCGTGGATTGAAGGCGTTGATGGGCCGGGCATCGGCGAGTGGATTCGTTTCGATTTCGATCGCGAGATCAATCTGCATCGCATTCTGATTCAGCCCGGCTATTTCAAGAGCCCGCAAATCTGGGCGCAGAATAACCGGCTGGCGACCTTGACGGCGCAATTCTCTGACGGCAGCTCGCGCCAGTTGAACTTTGACAATCGCATGGACAGTCAGAAAGTAGATATCGGATCTGTGAAAACTCGCTGGGTGCGCCTTACGATCGAATCAGTTTA
>DATISD010000118.1:0-2848 GCA_035469005.1 Pyrinomonadaceae bacterium
TTTGGAGTTGGCGCGCCAAAGCGGGCTTTGGATCGTCGAAGACGCCGCTTGTGCCTTTGGCGCCAGGTACCAGGATCAGCATGCCGGTACGTTTGGCGAGATGGCTGCCTTCAGTTTTCATCCGCGAAAGTCGATCACCACCGGCGAGGGCGGCATGATCACTACCCATGATGAAAGATACGATTCCCTGTGCCGCTCGCTGAGAGATCACGGAGCGTCGCGATCCGATCTGGCGCGCCACGAAGCGAGCGCCGCCTTCCTGCTGGCTGAGTACGATCATCTCGGCTACAACTTCCGGCTGACGGACATCCAGGGAGCAATGGGCTGTGCGCAGATGAAGCGGGCGAATTTCATTCTCGCGGAACGCACCAGGCGCGCGCAGAGATACGACGAGATGTTGTCCAACCTTTCATGGTTGAAGACTCCGATCACACCTGCCGATTTTGTTCACGGCTACCAGTCTTACGTGTGCCTGTTTTGTCCTGAAGAGCCCACGCTCCGGAACGTCGACCGCCTAAGTCAACAGCGAAATGAATTGATGACCGCGTTAGAAGCGAACGGCGTTTCGACTCGTCAGGGCACGCATGCCGCCGCGCTGGTTGGCTATTACGCGGCGAAATACGATCTGCGTCCCGAACAATTTCCCAATGCTTATCTCGCCGAACGGCTAAGCCTGACGCTGCCGCTCTTTGCGCAGATGACTGAAGATGAACAGAATTTTGTCTGCGACAGCCTCGAGGAGAATTTAAGTGCGCGCATCTCTGCTTGATATCCTGGTTGATCCCGTTTCGAAATCTCCGCTGACTTTGGTTGATGAAAAAGTGAACGGACTGGAAGTGACTGAAGGCGTGCTCAAAGCAGCCGGCGGCGCGTCGTACCGCATTCGCAATGGCATTCCGCGTTTTGTTCTCACGGATGATGCCGGGCAAAGGCAAACTGAGGACAGCTTTGGTTACAAGTGGCAACGCCGCGATGCCTGGTACTCGCCGGAAGTCGTCTCGGCTTGCCGCACCTGGATCCTGCAGCGTTACGGATTTGAGAGCGCTGAGGCGATGCGAAAGTTCTTTGGCGAGCATTGCCGGGTAATGGACGCCGGCTGCGGCAGTGGGTTCAGCTCCTCCCTTTGGATCGATTCCTCCTGGCGCGGGGAACGACAATCAGAATGGATCGGCGCCGATATTTCAGAGGCCATCGATGTCGCTCAAGAGCGCCTGGCACAAGTGGTGGGGACGCACTTTGTGCAAGCCGACATTCTGCAACTGCCGTTTGCGGCAGAAACATTCGACGCAATTTTTTCCGACGGGGTTTTGCACCATACGCCTTCGACTGAGCGGGCGCTGAAATCTTTGGTCCCTTTGCTGACCGCAGGCGGCGAAATTCTGTTCTACGTTTATCGCGTGAAGAGTCCGCTGCGTGAATACACCGACGATTTTATTCGCGACGCCATCGCCGGGCTCGAACCCGCTGAAGCGTGGGAAGCGCTCCGGCCCCTGACCAAATTGGGCCAGGCGCTGGCGGAACTAAAAACCGAAGTTGAAGTTCCTGAGGACGTGCCGTTGCTGGGAATCAAGAAGGGGCGTTACGACGTGCAGCGGCTGATCTATTGGCACTTCGCCAAGCTTTACTGGCGCGACACTTTTAATTTTGAAGAAAACAACCACGTCAACTTTGATTGGTACCATCCGCGCTACTCCTGGCGTCATACCGAAGAGGAAGTCCGGCGCTGGTGTGACGAGGCGGGGTTGGAAATCACTCGTTTTGACGACACGCAGGAGAGCGGCTTCAGCGTGCGCGCAACCAAGAGATAGTTATGTGCGGGATTGCCGGAATTTGGGACCGAGACCAGCAGCCATCGCCGGATCTAATCCGGCGGATGACTGATTGCATCGCGCACCGCGGTCCGGATGGCGACGGCTACTACGTCGAAGGCCCGGTAGCTTTCGGTCATCGCCGGCTGGCGATCATTGATTTGTCGGATGCAGGCCGGCAGCCGATGACGAACGAGACTGGCGACGTGGTCATCACCTACAACGGTGAAATCTACAATTACCGCGAGCTGCGCACTGAGCTGGAAGACCTTGGCTATAAGTTTCAATCGCACACAGACACCGAAGTCATCATCCATGGTTACGAAGCGTGGGGCGAAGCCTGCATTGAGCACCTGAACGGGATGTTCGCGTTCGTTATCTACGATCGAAAGAACGACCTGTTGCTCCTGGTTCGCGATCGTCTCGGAGTTAAGCCGCTCTACTATTACGTTGACGGCGGTCGGTTAATTTTTGCTTCCGAGTTGAAGGCTATCCTGGCCCATCCGCGCGTATCGCGCGAGTTGGACCACGAATCCCTGGACGACTTTTTTTCGCTGAATTACATTCCGCCGCCGCGAACTCCTTTCCGAAAAATACGCCAGCTCGAGCCGGGCCACCTCGGCGTCTGGAAGAACAGCGCGCTGACAACCAGGCAGTATTGGGATGTTAGTTTTGAAAACGCGAACGGAAACTCTGCCGACGAGAATCACGTCATTGATGATCTTTTGCGCCTGGTTGAGAATTCAGTGCGCCAGCGGCTGGTTGCCGACGTCCCGGTGGGAGCTTTCCTGAGCGGAGGCCTGGATTCCAGCACGGTCGTTCATTTCATGCGGCAGTTTGCCACCGGGCCGCTCAAGACTTTTAGTGTTCGGTTTGCCGAGAAGTCTTATGACGAAGGCGAATATGCCTGGGAGATGGCGCGCCTGCTCGAGACCGAGCATCACGAGATTTTCTGCGCAGCGCAGGACTTGTCGAATCTCTTAAGAAAATCGGTTTGGCACGCCGACAATCTTACGGCGGATGTTTCGAATATTCCGATT
>DATISD010000119.1:0-6027 GCA_035469005.1 Pyrinomonadaceae bacterium
GGCACCGGCGCGAACCTGGTGCTGCTTTCTCAATTTGGCGAAGCAGAAGGGGTTGATGTGTCTCCGGACGCACTCGCGTTTTGTCGCGAACGCGGCCTGGAAAATGTGAGGCTGGGCGCGGCTGAGTCACTCCCCTACGCAGACCATGAATTCGATTTGGTCACGGCCTTTGATGTCGTGGAGCACATGGATGACGATGTCGCCGGCTTGCGCGAAATGCGGCGCGTCCTGCGACCTGGAGGGCGGCTCCTTTTGTTCGTGCCCACCTTCATGTTTCTCTGGGGGGTGCAGGATGAAGTGAGCAACCATCGCCGCCGATATCGCCTGGCTGAGTTGCGGCGGGCGGTAACGACTGCCGGCTTTGAGGTCGAACGTACCACTCACGCCAACATCACTTTTTTCCTGCCGGTTCTGCTGGTCAGAAAACTGATGAGATTGACCGGTATCCGCACTGAGACGGAAAACAGCATCAACATTCCGGCGCTGAACCGTGTGTTCGGGGCGATACTCGGCGCCGAAAGACACTGGCTCCGTTATCTAAATATTCCGTTCGGCGTTTCGGGATTGTGCGTTGCACGGCGAGTTGAGTAAGTACCGGGCGTCAGGCGAGATCAAGCGTTTCCATCCTTTTCTTTCAAAAGATCCTGCAGATACTCAGTAAGCGTTCCCAAAGTGGAAAAGGGACTCTTCTCTTTCGACAACAAATTTTCGTCGGCGATGGTTATGTCGGTACCGAACTCCGCGTTGATCTTTTCCTCGACTTCCATGATCAAGGTCACGAAATCCAGTGATTCCAGTTTGCCCGAGGCTCCGTAAAGCGGGGCGTCTAAGGACTTTTCGACCTGAACCCCGCCCGGCAACTGTTGGTTGAGTTCGTCTACAGCGGCGTAGACTGCTTTGCGAATTCGATCCTCGTCAGTCATTTTCCTGTCCTTCGGGTTGGGGGATTCTAGCTGTAGCTCGGTAAGAGATCAAAGAACGGGCTGGTCCGATTGAGGTGGTGTTAAGCACTTTCCTTTGCTATACTGCGTTTGCTCACCTTGCCCGGCCAGGCCGGAAAAGCAATCACAGCAACGAATTATCCAGCAGTGAAGGGTTGAGCGAAGATTTTTGAAGCCGTCAACCAGACGGCATTTACCGGCCGCGAACCAGGTTTCAGAGCGCGTCTTAATCGACTGACGCCCCGCTCCCTGGCGCTATCAAACGATAGCCCGCGCGGTCACATGGAGTTCCCATTTGAATCTAGTTAGTGACCGTCTGCCTGGGCAGATGGTACTTCCAAATCACGCGAGAGATCTCGATCTGTCTGATCGATTTCAAACGCGTCGCCGGTTGCAAGCGCAAACCGGTGTCGCAAATCAACTGCCGGCACACTCTGCCGGCAACTTCCATCAACAAGTGAGCGAACGAAGAGCCCGGGCCAGCGTGCCCGCGCACCGCACCCAGGATGAGTGCGCTCGCAATACGCTCCTATCTCAACAGAAAGAAAATCAATGTCAAGAGAGTTAATCGTTAGTGTTAACGGTCGCGAGAAGAAAATCGCAATCGTCGAAAATGAAAGAGTCACCGAGTTCTATATCGAACGCGGCGAACAGAACCAGGGCATCGTCGGAAATATCTACAAAGGACGCGTGATGCGCGTTCTGCCCGGGATGCAGTCTGCTTTTGTGGACATCGGGCTGGAACGCGATGCGTTCCTTTACGTCACAGATTTCTTTGACGAAGAGGCCGAGTTCGAACGGATTGTCGTCGACAAATCCAGGAAGGGCGATCACGAAGCCGCGACGCGCGCCGCTACTGAGCATATTGAACTGTCGCGCGTTGAACGCGAGCAACATGTCGAAGCCACTCACGAACGCGCCGAACCGTTGCGCGAAGTTGAAGCCGAAGCAATCCCAACCGAAGAGAAAGCGGAGGAAGCGGAAACTGGCACTCGCAAGCGCGGCCGTCGTGGCGGTCGCGGGCGGGCGCGAACTACCAAAAGCAAAACGGAGCCCGCCGCTGAAGAGCGCAGCATTGTTCCAACCCAGGCGGAACCGATCGATACGCCCTTCGCTCTGGGCGGGGCGTCGTTTGAGCGGATTAGCGACGACGAAGAGCGCGCGCTGAACGGAGAGATGTTCAAAGACGCGCGGCTTCAGGAACGCATCATGGATGCGGTACACGCCGTTGAATTCGATCTCGAAGACGTACCGAGTGCGCCCGTCGGGTCGTTGCTAACCGATGGATTGACCGAGAGTCGAGACTTTCAACGGGTCGCGGACGACGACGACACTTCAAGCGTTTCGCGTGCGCGTCAGCGTCAACTTGAAGAAGCTCATGTAGCCGAATTCGTGGACGAAGTAGCGGATACCAGCCCGCGACGGCTGTCGTTCCAGCGCGTCAGCGACGATGAGGAGGCGTCAGCCATGACCCGGGAGGCGCCACCCGCGGACCAATCTGCGTCCGAAACCGGAAAAGAGAAAACTACAGCTGCGGAACGACGAAAACGGAAGAGTGGGGTGATCAGCCGCTTCTTCAAATCAAAAAAAGCTGAAGATGAAGCTCAACCGGAAACAACTGCGGAACAGGCGACTGAAACCACGTTCGACACTTTCCCGGATTCCGAAGCAAGCATCACTACAGGCCGGCCGCACGAAGAGTTTGCCACGCGCCGCGGAGGCCGCAGGCGACGTCGCCCGGCCAAACGATCTCAATCGGGTGCTGAGACAAACGGTGACAGCGGCGCTAACGGTCATGATGAAGAAGCCGAGATTGCGGAACTCCAGGCTCAAGCGCCTGAAATGATCGAGGAACAACCAAATCCCGCCGAAGAAGCCACTGAGAGTGCCGATCCTCCGGAGACCGCGCCACGTGAGCGTCGTCCACCAGCTCGCGGACGGCGCCGGTCCCCGAGACATGAGCGCGGACAACCGGCCATCACCGATCTTTTGCGCGAAGGCCAGGAGATTTTGGTGCAGATTGCCAAAGAGCCAATCGCCAAGAAAGGTGCGCGCATTACTTCGCACATCGCTTTGCCCGGACGGTTTTTGGTTTACATGCCGACGGTCGAGCATCTCGGCGTTTCGCGGAAGATCGATTCAGACAACGAACGCTCGCGCCTGCGCAAATTGATTCAGAAGATTCACGCGGACGAAAATTCGCCGACCGGCGGTTTCATCGTGCGCACGGCCGGCGTGGGCGCCAGCGAAGAGGATCTGCGTGCCGATGCCCAGTATCTGCTGCGAACCTGGCAGGACTTGCGGAAGAGCGCTGAGAAATCCAAGGCTCCGGCATTGGTCCATCGCGACCTCGATTTGGTGCAACGAATTCTTCGCGATCAACTTTCAGAAGACTTCACTGCGATTCGTATCGACTCGGAAGACGAGTATCAAAGGATTCTGGAATTCGTTAATCGCATGCAGCCCCGTATGGTCAAGAGAGTAAAGCTCTACACGCGCGATCAACCTATTCTCGAAGCCTATGGGGTGCAGGCCGAGATCGATAAAGCAATCAAACCTCGCGTTTGGCTGAAGTCGGGTGGCTATCTGGTCATCAATCAAACCGAAGCTCTGGTTTCAATCGACGTCAACACCGGCAAGTTCGTCGGTCGTGGCGCTACTCGCCTGGAAGATACGATCACGCGCACGAACATGGAAGCGGTCGAAGAGATTGCGCGCCAAATTCGTCTACGGGACCTGGGCGGTATCATCGTGCTCGATTTGATCGACATGGAAGAGCGGCGTAATCGCCAACGCGTCATGCAGGCTCTGCAGGAAGCTCTGCGCCGTGACAAGTCTCCGACCAAGGTGCTTTCGTTTAATGACTTCGGTTTGGTGATCATGACGCGCAAGCGCGTCAAGCAATCGCTCGAACGAACGCTGTGCGCGCCGTGCCAGCATTGCCAGGGCGCCGGCTTAGTGAAATCGCCACAGACGGTTTGTTACGAGATTCTGGAACAAGCACGCCGGCTGGCGCGAGAGGGTGAAGGCGATGGAGCGCGGCAAGCTATGCTGCGCGTCAATCCCGAGGTCGCGAAAGCCCTGCGCGGATCTGAGCGGGATGTGCTGAACGAGATCGAAGACTATCTCGGCTCGCTGGACATCAACAGCGACCCGCTGATTTTTCAGGAGCAGTTCGATTTCGCGTTTGTGTAGCTGACCATACGTCCCATTGGTCATCTAAGTCCTATATGTCTTATGGGACGAGTGGGACCAATGGGACGTATCCCTTCAAATTACCGCTTTACAAACCTGACCCGGGACGTTATAGAATACTCAAAAGCGCTTGTCCCCTCAGGCGTTTAGATTCCCCTGAAAACTTACCCCTTTGTATTTGACGCATCATGCGCCCGACGGCGAGTTGCGTGAAGACTTCAGTCTCGCCTCGACAGTTCGTCCCCCGGGCGCCTCTCCTGCGAATACTACTTCGGAAGGAACTTATGCGAACCCAAACTGCATCCACAGACTCGCTCAATGCGAAGTTGCTGCTGAAAACCCTCGTGGCTTTTAAGAAAGGCGACTTCTCTACGCGCTTGGCGGTGGAGTGGACCGGCGAGGACGGCAAGATCGCCGACACCCTCAACGACATCATCGAGTTAAGCGATAAGACCGCGAAAGAGTTGGAACGCGTCAGTCGCGTGGTCGGTAAGGAAGGAAAAATCATGCATCGCGCTGCGGTGCCTGCGGCTGCCGGCTCGTGGCTGCGGCTGGTTGATTCAACCAACCTGCTGATTGACGACATGGCCCGCCCAACCAGTGAAATGGCGCGCGTGATTGGCGCCGTAGCCAACGGCGATCTTTCGGAACGCATGGCGCTCGAAGTTGATGGCCGGCCGTTGAAGGGCGAGTTTCTCCGCACGGTGAAGATTGTGAACTCGATGGTGGACCAGTTGGGTTCATTTGCGTCGGAAGTTACGCGCGTGGCGCGCGAAGTGGGAACCGAAGGAAAGCTGGGCGGTGAAGCCAGGGTCAAGGGCGTCGCCGGAACGTGGAAGGACCTCACCGATAGTGTGAACTCGATGGCCGGTAATCTGACGGCCCAGGTCAGAAATATCGCGGAAGTAACGACCGCAGTGGCGAATGGCGACTTGTCGAAAAAGATCACGGTCGATGTGAAAGGTGAGATTCTGGAATTGAAGAACACCATCAACACGATGGTGGACCAGTTGAACTCGTTCGCATCGGAAGTGACGCGGGTGGCGCGTGAAGTAGGTACCGAAGGAAAGCTCGGCGGCCAGGCGGATGTGCGCGGCGTCGCCGGAACCTGGAAAGACCTGACGGATAACGTGAACTCGATGGCCAGTAACCTCACGGGCCAGGTCAGAAACATCGCCGAGGTGACCACGGCTGTGGCCAACGGCGACTTGTCCAAGAAGATCACGGTGGACGTGAAGGGCGAGATTCTCGAATTGAAGAACACCATCAACACGATGGTAGACCAGTTGAATTCGTTTGCATCGGAAGTGACGCGCGTCGCCCGCGAAGTAGGTACGGAAGGAAAACTCGGCGGTCAGGCGCAGGTGATGGGCGTCGCCGGTACCTGGAAAGACCTAACTGACAACGTGAACTTCATGGCCGGCAACCTTACGGGCCAGGTTCGTAACATCGCGGAAGTGACGACCGCCGTGGCCAACGGTGACTTATCAAAGAAGATCACGGTGAATGTGAAAGGCGAAATCCTCGAGCTTAAAGACACGATCAATACGATGGTGGACCAGCTCAACGCTTTCGCGTCGGAAGTTACGCGCGTGGCCCGCGAGGTTGGTTCGGAAGGAAAACTCGGCGGTCAGGCCGACGTCCGTGGCGTCGCCGGAACCTGGAAGGACCTGACGGATAGCGTGAACCTGATGGCCGGCAATCTTACCGGCCAGGTAAGAAACATCGCCGAGGTAACGACGGCCGTGGCGAACGGTGATTTATCAAAGAAGATCACCGTGGACGTCAAAGGCGAAATTCTCGAACTGAAAGACACCATCAATACGATGGTCGACCAGTTGAATGCCTTTGCATCCGAAGTAACACGCGTGGCGCGCGAGGTTGGTACGGA
>DATISD010000120.1:0-8325 GCA_035469005.1 Pyrinomonadaceae bacterium
AGGGAACGAGCGAAGAAGCGGCCATTATTTTTGTTTCCAGGAGCGAACGAGACGTCCGCGTACCCGGATGAAATCGATTGGAAAGCACAATCGGTGATGCGCTATCACGGGCGTCTGCCCGATCTGGCACGCAACGTGATCGAGCGGAGCCGGCAATCGGAAGCAACCACGCTCTTTGTGATGCCGAGCCGCGGCGTTGCCGAACGTGTCGCTGAGATCTTGCGTGATTACGAAGTCAACGCTCGACTCACCTCAGTTGACGAGAGAGCTGAACCCTCGACGGCATTCGACGCAGTCGTCACTGTCGGCAAGCTCTCGGGCGGATTCGAGTTGGGTACGCACGCCTCCGGAGTGCCACTTTCCGGCGGCGCGCATGTCAGAGGCATGCGTACCGGACTGCTCGTGCACGTCGAAAGCGATCTGTTCGACGAGGCGGCGGAACCGGCGCTCGAACGTCGCTCAACGGCAATCAAGCGGGAGAAGAAACGACGGGCGCGAGCCGCGGCCTTTCTTTCCGACTTCCGCGATCTGAAGGTCAACGACTTTGTCGTTCACATCGATCACGGCATCGCGCGATTTGGCGGACTTGTGACGCTTGATGTTGGGCCAGGTCAGTCGTATGAAAAGCTCAAGCCTGTCGAACAGCCACGCGGCGAGTTCATGCTGCTCTACTACGCGGACGAAGCAAAGCTTTACGTTCCGGTCGAGCGGCTCGATCTGGTCCAACGATATTCGAGTGCTGAGGGCAATCAGCCAACCCTCGATCGTCTGGGCGGCCTCGGCTGGCACAAGACCAAAGCCAAAGCCAAACGCGCAATGCGCGACATGGCCGATGAGTTGTTGCGCCTGTACGCCGAGCGAAAGCTGGTTCAGGGACACGCCTTCCCGACCGACGCGCCGTGGCAACGCGAATTCGAAGAAGGTTTCGAATATACGCTGACGCCCGATCAGGAAACGGCCATAGAAGATGTGAAGCAGGACATGCAAACGCCAACCCCGATGGATCGCTTGTTATGCGGCGACGTTGGCTACGGGAAAACCGAAGTAGCGATGCGCGCGGCGTTCAAAGCGGTGATGGATGGTAAACAGGCTGCCGTGCTGACGCCGACGACGATCCTTGCTTATCAGCATTTCGATACCTTTCGGCAACGGTTCGCACCCTTTCCCGTCAAGATCGAACTGCTTTCGCGCTTTCGGTCTTCGAAAGAACAGAAGGAGGTCGTCAAGCGCGTTGAGTCAGGCGACGTCGACGTAGTGATTGGAACCCATCGAATGCTTTCGAAGGATGTCGGCTTTCGCGATCTCGGGCTGGTAGTCGTCGATGAAGAACAGCGCTTTGGCGTCGCCCACAAAGAACGGCTCAAGCAACTGAAGAAACGCGTAGATGTGCTGACCCTTTCGGCGACGCCAATTCCGCGCACGCTCAACATGTCGCTCAGCGGCTTGCGTGACATGTCCCTGATCGAAACTCCGCCGAGCGACCGGCTGGCGATTCAGACTCAGGTAGTGCAGTCGTCGGATGCCGTGATCAAGTCCGCCATCGAGTTGGAACTGGCGCGCGGCGGCCAGGTCTTTTTCATCCATAACCGCGTCGAATCGATCGAAACCATTGCCGCCCTGGTTAAGCGGCTGGTGCCACAAGCGCGGATTGCAGTGGCCCACGGCCAAATGAATGAAAAAGAGATGGAAAGCATCATGCTCGATTTTATTGCTTATAAGCATGATGTTTTGGTCGCAACGACCATTATTGAGAACGGTATAGACATCCCGCGCGCGAACACCATCATCATAAACCGCGCCGACAATTACGGTCTTTCTCAGCTTTATCAATTGCGCGGACGCGTGGGCCGGTCAAATCGACGGGCTTACGCGTACCTGCTGATTCCAGCAGAACAGGAGCTGACGCCGATCGCGAGGCGGCGGCTGGCAGCCATTCGCGAATTCTCGGATCTGGGTGCCGGTTTTCGTATCGCTGCGCTCGACCTGGAATTGAGGGGTGCGGGCAATTTGCTCGGCGGACAACAGTCCGGGCACATGGACGCCCTGGGCTTTGATCTTTACACCCAGATGCTTGAGCGGACGGTCGCTGAGCTGCGCGGCGAGCAGGTTGAGGACGAGCCGACAGTCTCGATCAATCTCGGCGTCGACGTCGCCATTCCTGAGAATTACATTTCGGACATGGGCCAGCGGCTGCGAACCTACAAGCGAGTCTCGTCCGCGCGCGACGAAGATGCGCTCGCGGCCATCAGTGCCGAAACTGAAGATCGTTATGGAAAGATTCCCGAACCAGTCGAGGACCTGTTTGATTACGCGCGGTTGCGCCAGGCGGCAGAGTTGGTCGGGGTCGTCTCAATCGATCGAATTCGAGATGGAATCGCCATCAAGCTAGCCGAAAAAGCCCGCGTGGCGCCGGAAAAATTGATGGACTTAATTCGCGGCCGGGACGGCGCAACCTTTGCACCTAGTGGGGTTTTGCGACTGGAGTTGAGCGAAGAAGAGCGTGACGAGGTCCTGGCCGTAGCCCGTCGCGTGTTGCTGCAAATCAGGGCGGACGGTTAGAATCGGGCATTGCCAACTTAAGGAAGAAACCGAAACTATGAAATTGAAATTAATTATCGCCACCTTGTGTGCAACTGCGACTTTTATTTGCTCGCCTTCGCTCGCTCGCGCTCAGGAGGGCGAACCCGTCGTCGTCGATGAAGTCATAGCGCAGGTCGGTGACGGCATCGTCACGCTCTCACAATTGAAGCGCGAAATGAAAGAGCGCATTGAGACCTTGACGCACAACGGCATGAGCCAACAGCAGGCGGCAACCGAAGTCGAACAGCATAAGGCCGAACTCATCGCAATTCTGGTCAACGAACAGTTGCTTTTGCAGAAGGGCAAGGAGCTGGACTTCACCAATGGCGTCGAGGATGAAGTCAACAAACGCATGCTGCAGGTGGCCAAAGAGAATGGCATTAATTCAATGGACAAGTTATGCGAAGCGATGAAGCAAACCGGACTGAGCTGCGAAGAGGCCCGGCAGACAATGCGCGTCGAGATCATGAAACAGGCCGTCCTCGAGAGTGAAGTTGATCGAAAACTATTTTACAGTTTCACCTCTGACGAGTTGCACAAGTATTTCGAAGCGCATAAAGATAAGTTCCTGAAGCCTGAGTCGGTCGATCTCTCCGAGATATTTCTCAGTCTGGCCGGTAAACAGGAAGCGGAAGTAAAAACCCGCGCCGACCAACTTGTCAGCCAGGCGCGTGGAGGCGCGGACTTTTGCACGCTGGCTGCGGCCTATTCTGATCGGCCGGGTAACAACGGGCAGAAGCCTTGCAAGGTCGGACTATTTCAAGTACCGGATCTGCGTCCCGATATTGCCGGCGCTATCAAGAATCTGAAAGCCGGCGGCGTAAGCGATCCTTTAAAGAGTGACGAGGGCTACCAGATTCTGCGCGTCGATACGCGCACGGCCGGGACCAATACCGCGAACTTCAATGAGAACGACGTGCGCGGCGCGATGACTCAGGAGCGTTCGCCAAAAGCGCGCGAAGATTACCTGCAAGGCCTGCGTAACGACGCCTACGTGAAGATTGCCGACAGCTACAGCGCCCAGGTTGCGCCGTTGCTCAAAATAGTGCCGCCCGCGGCAGCCGTTAAGAAGGCTACGAAAAAAGATAAGGACAAGAAGGAAAAACAGTAGCCGGGTAAAAAGCACAGAGTCAGGGGCTAAGCGTCGAGTATTCTTCTTCGCTTGGCTCTTTGCTTTTTAATCTCTGCTCATACCCTTTGCGCTGGAATGCGTCTCGATTTTTTCCTCAAGTTAAGCCGCCTTTGCCCGCGCCGCTCGACAGCTCAGAAGCTTTGCGACGCTGGCTTCGTCTTGCTCAACGGAAGGCCGGTTAAGCCGGCACATCCGGTCAGAGCGGGAGATGTCATCGCAATTCAGCGTCACGACCGCGAGACTGAGCTTCGTGTGCTGACCGTACCCAGCGCCCGCAATGTCTCTCGGCGCGAGGCAAAGGATTTGATTGAAATCCTTAGCGAAAAGCTTTTTGGACCCGTGGACCTTTAGGCCTACTATTGTTGTAGCTTTAGCCCCCTCGAATGTGAGGTCTTATGGGTCTTCGCAGTCATCGATCGTGTGGCCGCGAAAGAAACCTCAAAAACGGTAATCAACCCGCGTGGATCCTATACGTGTGCTGAGCGGCGTTACAGAACCGCGAGCGATAGCGAGCGGAATAAAGGACAACCAGGGCGAACGGCGTTGAAAGCCTGAGAAAAACCTGGCCTTCTAAGTTGCGCCCTGATCCCGCTCGCTATCGCTCGCGGTTCTGTAACCGTCGTACGGCCGACGAAGCCCCTTTGGATTTGGCGGAAACCACTTTTGAGGCAAAGCCGCGGTGAGAAAAACCTTGCATCAGAGAATCGCAAGGATCGAAGGCCTGACCCCAGTTTTCAGTTCTTACGTCGACTACGCCCAAACATCCGAAGCAATCGCTCTTCCGGCAGCAGACGTTTCCACCAAATCACCAATCCAATTAGTGTCAGCAACGAAATCGCCGCGCCAATCAGGACGGACTTTGGCCGGTAAACAAACTCGACACTATGTTCGCCGGCCGGCAACGTGACGCCGCGCAGGTTGTAATCGACTCTCATAGTATCGACCAGACGTCCGTCAACGTATGCGCGCCAGCCGGGATAGTGATTCGCACTCAAAACCAGGATCGCAGGCTTGGCAGATTTTGTTTTGACAATCACCTGGTTTGGTTCGGTACCAGTAATTTCAACGCTGGCGTTTGGGTCGGGCGAGGCCGAAGTGAAATCAAGGGAGCCTTCCGCCAGCACCGTCCTGCGTGGGTCCCAAACCTTACCGTCGGAAAACTTAGCTGTCCGAATTACATCCAAGATCTCCGGGTCGGTCAAATCCTTCGCTTCACTTGCCAGCCACGCGCGCGGCAGAACACGATTGTTCTCAAAGATGGCAACGTCTTTCACTTCCGCGATTTTCTTCCACCGCTGACTCGCCGCAGTGTCTGGTGATGAGCCTGCAGATTGATCCGGAGCCTGTTCAGTGATCCAGTCTCGCCGCAAGGGGAAAGCACTCTCGCCGTCGGCGAGCGTGATGCGAGCGACAGTTAAACTCAAATCTGGCGCGTTCTTGATCGTAGCGACAGTTATCGACCCCGACGTAATCACAGTCTTTGCCGGCAGGGCGAAGGCGGAGACATAAGTGTGTGCTTCGTATTTTTGGCGCCCGTCTTCCACCGGATAGCTAGTCCCGACCGGCGCGCGCTTATGTTTGATTTGACTTCGTATGTCGGACCGATCATAGGCCCACTCTGACGTATGGTCGCCGGCGCGTAAATCAAAACTGAAAGTCTTTCCGTCCTGCGCGTGCAACTCGATTTGCGCGACCGTCGTGTGGTCGGACACCTCGTTGGACCACGAGAGATTTGTCAGCAGCGCAATGTGATCAACTTCAGTCGGCGGAAGGTTGAAAGATACTCGCCGTCCTGACTTCACAGGTCTTAGACCCAAATCGCTGACGTCGAAATGCTGACCTTCATAAGTCACTGATGCCGCCGGAAAAGCGCTCATCGTTGAGGACCCGGGAACTGCCGCCCGCGTCAGCAAATAGCGAACATTCAAAAGATCGAGCGCGCGGCTGTCGCCGCGAAGAGTACCTTCGGCGTCGGTCAGTTCCCCCCAGACCTTCATGTCACCCGCCAGGTGGCTGTACCGCGTCAACCCGAAGCCATCGTAGCCAGCCGCGTTTTCAATCCCCTCCATCATGTAGATGTCAGGCTGCAACGAAAACACCACGCTGCTATCTGGCGCTGGCACGTGAAGATTAGGATCGAACGTTAGGTCCTGAGTAATAATTCGTCTTAAAACAGCGCCGCCCGCAGCTTCGCGGCGGCGCACTAGCTTTGCCGTCTCTGACGCGTACCAGAGTTCATGCTGCCGCCCCAGACTGTGGGTGAACCACCCGCTTCCCAGGCCGAAAACGATCAAGTCCAAAACCAGAACGCCAAACAATCCCATCAGCGCCTTGCGACTCTGAGACCGCGCGAACAGCCAAAGCGCGATGGCGCTGAACGCAGCCACTGTGATCGGCACAAAGAGTTCGGGTGCGCGGAGCAACGTAACAGGAACCTCTCTTGCGAGGTGAAAAGCGGCCGGCCGCCACCAGGTAACTGTGAGGCAAGTGACGAGAAAGACCGAACCGCCGGCGAACGCTGCGGTGAGCAAAGTCTTCCGGTTTCGGCTTGTCCGGATTGCCGTGATTCCTCTACCCGCCAGCACCGCGAGCGCGAATTCAACCTCCATGAGATGACGTGACGGGCTGCGGAAGAGATTCAACACGGGGATTTCATAGACAACCTTGTAAAGCTGAAAAGGAAGAAACCGCCCAAACGCCATCAACAGGGCCACTACAAAGACTGCGCACCAAAATTTTGTACGCAGATCGCGTCTGAGGATCACCGCTACCACTGCCAACATGATTGTGAGAATGCCGACATAACCGAGATACTCGCCTAAAAATAAAGGACCAACGTAGGGCGCGTGAAAGATCAGTCCGTTATCTACGCCAAACACAAAAGGGGCGAAGAATGTCATCACGAAACCTGGTGGCATTGAGAAAGTGCCAAAGAAATCATAAGTGGCGGTAGCGCGCGGGCTATTGCGCAGTAATTCCAAGGTCGGTAAGATCTGCACCGCCGCAAGAGCCAGCCCGATGGTCATCAGCGCCAGCGGGTTAAGAGACAATTTGCGGCTGCGACTTGACGCTTGCGCCACTACCAGACCGTAAGCGCCGGCGAGCAGAAACGAATAAGCGAAAGTTTGTTGATGACCCGAAAATCCCTGTAACGCGAACAGTGCTGCCAAAAGGACTCCCCACCGGCGCTCGCCGGTGGCGATGTAACCATCAACGCTCCAGAGCACCCAGGGCAGCATTGCTGCTGTGTGCAGAACATTTGTGTGGCCCATTTGCTGAATCATGAACGCGCTGAATTGCCAAATCAGACTGGTCGCGATTGCGCCGGCGATGTCCGCTCCGCCGCGCCGGGCAAAAAAGTAGGCGCCCACAGCTGCCAGCATGTAAGTCGAAAAAATCATGAGGTTTGTGGCGACGCGCGGAGAAGAGATTAGGTAGAACCAATTCAACGGAAACAGCAGCCCTGCCTGCGCTGCGCCGTGAAGCGGCATGCCAGAAAAGATGAAGGGGTTCCATAACGGCAGGTAGCCTTCGCGCGTCAGCATTGCGGCAGCTACGCGCAGTGGCGTGTTAAAGGTCTTGGCGTCGTCGGGCGAGAGGATTAGCGCCCCACACGTCGCCGGTAAAAAGTAGATGAAGGGCGCGATCGCGACCCCTAAAACAGCCACATAGTCAGACTTTATTCGCAAACGAACATTGGATGGACGAGCCATTGAATCAGAAGCCGGTGGCGGCATATGCTGAATATCTGGTTTTCGAGCCGCGACGCGCCGCAGCCACGGTGCACGTTTGGGCGACAGCGCATACTGCTGAACTCATCTGTGCGGTGCTATTGGCCATTATGTCGTTGCAGATGTTAGCGGTGATCTCGCGCAAGAGCATCACGCTGGACGAGATCGTGATGATTCCGTCGGCATACTATCACCTCGCCGCGGGCAACTTCCAACTTGTTAACGAGCACCCGCCACTGGCAAAAATCATTGCCGGCATTCCCATCCTCTTCATTCAACCGAATGAAATTAAGCCCGAGCAAATCGTTGACGAGCCAGGATCGAATAAAGAAAAATGGTCGTACGCGGAAAGGTTTTGGGAGAACAATCCTGACATCTTCGAATCACTTTCGTTCTGGCCGCGGGTCCCGGCCATCATCCTCACAGTTCTTTTGGGACTTTTGATTTTCAGGTTCGCCCGCGAGTTATTCGGACCGCTGGCTGCTGTCCTCGCCGTCGCGCTCTTCACTCTCGAGCCGACCGTCCTGGCGCACGGCCGCGTAGTACAAACGGATATTCCCGCAGCACTCGGATATCTGTCGCTGTTCTTCACGATGTATCGGTATACGAAAAATCCGTCTCTCAGGAATGTCGCGTGGATCGGAGCTGCCGCGAGCCTGGCGTTACTCGCAAAGTTTTCCATGCTGCTCGCGGGTCCCGTGTTAGCGGTGTTTTTTGGCTGGATGTTCTGGCGGGCGATGAAACGGGGAACAGGCCGAAGAACGATCCTTGTCCACCTGGGACTCTGCACGCTCGTCGCAATCCTCATGATCAATGCCGGCTATTTATTTCAGCATCGCGCCATCGCAGGGCCCGATGCGCAGTGGATCCAGGAATCATTTC
>DATISD010000121.1:0-4189 GCA_035469005.1 Pyrinomonadaceae bacterium
CGCTGCCAATTGAGCCTCTAAGATAAGGAGGGCATGTCATGCAACACGGCATCTATCGAGTAGAGTCATTCAAGGTCGTTTCGCCCTATACTCTGCGTGTCAGCTTCAACGACAGAACGGAGCAAGTAATCAATTTTGAACCGGTGCTTGCCGGTGAATTACTTGGTGCGCTTCGTGACCTGGAGCTTTTCAATCAGGTGCGCATCGATCCTGAAGTTCATACACTCGTATGGCCAAATGGAAGCGACTTTGAACCAGCAACACTGCATGACTGGCCCGAGGTGGTCGACGCTCTCACAGCTCAGGCCAGGCAGTGGGAGGCGGTGACTGCGTAGGTACTGAAGCTTCGGTTTTCCCCTTAACACACTGTTTCATTCATGGTACACTGGCCGCCCTCTTATGAAAGCGCTTGAATCTTTCCATCCGGCGGTGCGCGAGTGGTTCCTGAAGCACTTCCCTGCTCCGACGGAACCGCAGGCACAAGCCTGGCCAGCCATCAAAGAAGGCCAGCACACGCTGATAGCAGCGCCGACGGGATCGGGCAAGACCCTCGCAGCATTTCTTTCAGCTATCGACGATTTGGTTTGGAAAGCGACCGCCGGCGAGCTCGGCGACGAAACTCACGTGGTTTATGTTTCCCCGCTAAAAGCTCTCAGTAACGATATTCAGATAAACCTCCAGCAACCTCTTAGCGGCATCCAACAAATCCTTGAAGCCGCCGGGACGAAGGGCGTCGAGATTCGCACCCTGGTGCGCACCGGCGACACGCCCGCGAAGGATCGCGCGGCCATGACAAAGAAGCCGCCGCACATCATCGTCACCACCCCCGAATCGCTCTACATTCTGCTGACCAGTGAAGGCGGACGGCGGATGTTGAGTACGACGCGCACGCTAATCATCGATGAGATTCATGCGATGGTGGACGATAAGCGCGGCTCGCATCTGTCTTTGTCGGTTGAAAGACTGCAAGCTCTTGTTGATTCTCGGTACGCAGGCCTCCGGCCTGCTCCCGGTAGAGCAGAAGCAGGCGGGACGCCTGCGCACCCGCTCGTGCGCATCGGTCTTTCAGCCACGCAGAAGCCAATTGAAGAGGTGGCCCGGTTTCTGGTCGGCACCCCGAACATCGCGCCGGATGGCTCACCGCGTTGCACCATTATCGATACCGGACACACACGCAGACTCGACCTGGCGATTGAAGTTCCCAGCTCACCGCTCGAGTCACTCATGTCGAATGAGGTCTGGGAAGAGATCTACGACCGGATTACCGCGCTCATTCGCGAACATAAGACAACGCTGGTCTTTGTGAATACTCGACGCATGGCTGAAAGAGTCGCGCGACATCTGGGTGAACGTATTGGCGACGAGACCGTCACGGCACATCATGGCAGCCTGGCGCGCGAATTGAGATTGGCGGCGGAACAGCGACTAAAGTCCGGCGACCTCAGCGCCCTGGTCGCAACTGCCTCGCTCGAGCTGGGAATTGATATTGGTGCGGTCGATCTGGTGATTCAAATTGGATCGACGCGGGCAATTTCCACTCTGCTGCAACGCATCGGCCGGTCGAATCACACTGTCAGCGGTTTCCCCAAAGGGCGAGTCTTTCCGTTATCTCGCGACGAGCTGGTCGAATGCGCCGCGTTACTGGATGCGGTGCGGCGCGGCGAATTGGATCAACTGACAATCCCCGAACAGCCGATCGATATCCTGGCGCAACAAATTGTCGCGGCCGTCGCGCCGGAAGAATGGACGGAAGATGCGCTTTTCGAAATGGTCTGTCGCGCCTATCCGTTTCGAAATCTTACTCGCGCAAAGTTCGACGAGGTCATTCGGATGTTGTCGGAAGGCTTTACGACGCGTCGTGGACGCCGGGGAACTTATCTGCATCATGACGCTGTCAATCATCGTTTGCGCGGACGGCGTGGAGCTCGTCTCTCCGCGATAACCAACGGCGGCGCAATTCCGGACACTTCAGACTATCGCGTCATTCTCGAACCGTCCGAGACTTTCGTGGGCACGCTCAACGAAGACTTCGCGATCGAGAGTCTGGCCGGCGATATATTTCAGCTCGGCAACAGCTCTTATGAAATCAAACGAGTCGGCACGGGAGAGGTTCGCGTGCTCGATGCGCATGGGCAGCCGCCGTCGATTCCTTTCTGGCTGGGCGAAGCGCCCGGACGTTCGGATGAACTGTCACAGGCTGTGTCGAGATTGAGAAGCGAAGTTGCCACCCAGCTCGAAAAGAATGAAGACCCCGACGAGGCTAGTCGCGGTCCCGCACTCAAGTGGCTCGAAGGCGAAGTCGGTCTGAGCGCCGCGGCGGCCGAACAAATCGTCGAATACCTCGCGATGACCAGAATTGCGCTAGGCGTGATGCCGACGCAGGAAGAGATAGTTGCTGAGCGCTTTTTTGATGAAAACGGCAGCACGCACGTCGTGATTCACGCGCCGTTTGGCAGCCGCTTGAATCGCGCCTGGGGCCTGGCGCTGCGCAAGCGCTTTTGTCGCGCTTTCAATTTCGAATTGCAGGCCGCGGCCACCGAAGATTCGATTGTGCTCTCGCTCGGGCCAACGCACAGTTTCCCGCTCGACACGATCTTCGGCTATCTAAATTCGAAGAGTGTTTGCGATGTTTTGACCCAGGCACTGCTTAACGCGCCGATGTTCAATATTCGTTGGCGCTGGAACGCCACCCGCGCTCTGGCGATTCCGCGCTGGCGCAGTGGCGGTAAGGTCGCGCCGCAACTTCAACGAATGGCCGCGGAAGATTTGCTCGCGCTGGTCTTTCCCGATCAGCTCGCGTGCGCCGAAAACCTGACCGGGCCAATTCAGGTCCCCGCGCACCCGTTGGTTGAACAGACCGTACGCGATTGTCTGGAGGAAGCCATGGACATTCGCGGCCTGGAGGCTTTGCTGCGCTCAATCGAGGGCGGCGAACGCAGGCTGATTGCGCGCGAAATGAACGAGCCCTCGCCGCTGGCGCGGGAAATTCTGACCGCTAAACCGTACGCGTTTCTCGACGATGCACCGGCGGAAGAGCGACGCACCCTCGCAGTTATGAATCGCCGTTTTCTCGACGCTGAGACTGCGGCGGATTTAGGCAAACTTGATCAAGCTGCGATCGATCGCGTGCGGGAAGAGGCCTGGCCCCAGGCTGAAAACGCCGACGAGCTGCATGACGCGTTGATGCAGCTTGGATTCATCAGGATGGAAGAAGGGCAGCGGAATGACTGGCAAGGGCTGTTCGATGAGTTGATGAATGAAAAGCGCGCGACGGTGGCGCAAGTTGGCAAGTTGCGCCGCTTGTGGGTCGCCGCGGAACGCTTGAATCAATTCCGAGCAATTCATCCGCCGGCTTCGTTGAATCCGCAGATCGGGCCGCCGGCAAACTTTGCAAACGAAGAGTGGGGTTTTGAAGATGCGTTAGTTGAAGTCCTGCGTGGCAGGCTCGAGGGGCTGGGGCCGATCACAGTTCCGGCGTTGGCGGAATCGTTTTCACTTCCGGCCAACCAGATAGAAGTTGCGCTGGCGAAGTTGGAAGGTGAAGGCTTCGCGATGCAGGGCCAGTTCACGCCGCAGGGCGCCCGGGCGTCCTCCCCCGGCACAGCGGAGAGCGCGAGCGAGGACGCCCGCGTACCGACGGAGTGGTGCTCGCGTCGACTACTGGCGCGAATTCATCGCTACACGCTCAATCGTCTGCGCAAAGAAATCGAGCCGGTGTCGGCCGCGGACTTTATGCGTTTTCTTTTCGTCTGGCAAAAAGTTGAGCCTGATCACAAAGTCGAGGGCCCACAGAGTGTGGCGGCGGTTCTTGATCAGCTCGAAGGCTTTGAAGCACCGGCTGGCTCCTGGGAATCGGAAATCCTGCCGGCACGTGTCAGCGACTACGATCCGGCATGGCTCGATGCGCTTTGTCTCTCCGGTAAACTGACGTGGCTGCGTTTGTCACTGCCTCGCCTCTCGCCGGAAAAGACCAGCAGCTCGGCCCCGGTGCGCAGCACGCCGATCGTGCTCTTGAATCGAAAAAACATCAGCACCTGGAATCGCGCCTATCCGGCTCCGAACGAGTCGAACGGCACGCAACTCAATACGAATACCGCCGCCGTTTACGAATATTTGAAGGAGCACGGAGCCTCTTTTTTCAATGACATGGTTGCCGGCACCGATTTACTCTCGAGCATGGTCGAAGAAG
>DATISD010000122.1:0-2217 GCA_035469005.1 Pyrinomonadaceae bacterium
CCAGGGGTAAAAGGATATGACTCCAGATCAAATTCGATGAGATGAAACCGTGAATGAGAATGATCGGCGGCGCATCTTCATCACCAGCCTCCTGATAATGAATGCGGACCCCATCGACGCGCGCAAACCAGGAGTACTCGGGGTTATAGATGAAGTCGAGACTGTCGGGCCAACTGACGTCGCGCGGGCGCGTGAGCAGTCTGGTAGCCACTGCACCGGCGACTATGCCGGCAACTCCGGCAACGAGATATCGTTTCTTCATAACGAAGCGAATCTTAACGCGCAGACTCAGAGAAGGAAAGAGACGATGGGCTGCTTTGCGTCAAAACACTTTACGTCTGGCCATGTGCTGAGCGGCGTTACAGAACCGCGAGCGATAGCGAGCGGAATAAAGGGCCAACCATGGCGAACGGCTTTGAAAGCCTGAGAAAACTTGGTCTTCTAGGTTGCGCCCTGATCCCGCTCGCTATCGCTCGCGGCTCTGTAACGTCGTACGGCCGACGCAGCCCTGTTGGACTTGGCCGAAACCACTTTTGAGGCAAAGCCACGATGGGCCTTACGGCTCTGCCGTCTGATGTGCGGTTTCTATTCGGGCTACGCCCGAGGTCGGCGTGGGGCATGGCCCCAAAATCAAATTAGAAAATCTACGGAAGGCCACAGGCCTTCCGCACATCACGCGGCAGAGCCGCAATAATCTATCTTGCAGCGATCACCACTTTTGGATGAAGCACGCTTCGCGATTCATCATAAGTCCCCACAGCAATGAGTTGATTATCTGCGCTTCGCATGCGAACCGCCTGACCGTTTGTCCAATCAAAGTCTTTGGCAACAGACATTTCGATGCCGTGGATCGTGCGCGTTACTTCGTCCGCGGTCAGTTCTATTGCGGGAAGATGCGACAAAACCGCGTCGGGCGGAATTACTTTCGTTTCCACCAGGTCTGATTCCGAAAGTTCGGCTAATCGCTTTAGCGTGAGCGCATCTTCAATCCTGAAATGTCCGGCGCGCATGCGACGCAACTCAACGAGGTGCGCTCCCACACGAAGTTGCTTTCCCAGGTCTTCGGCAAGGGTGCGGATGTAAGTTCCAGCTGAACATACGACGCGGACCCGAAGGTCGGCCGTTTCATCGTCATTAGCTTTAAAAAACGAGCCGTCCATCGGAATCGCTTCCAACTCACTAACAGTGATTCGAACTGGCAGGCGCTCAACCTGCTCGCCACGTCGCGCCAGTTCGTAAAGTTTCCGCCCCCCAACCTTCTTCGCCGAATACATCGGTGGTGTCTGTTCGATTTCACCGCGCAACGTTTTCAGCGCGGCCTCAATTTCTTCTCTGTGTAACTCTGTGGTGGTCCGCGCTTCCGTGGTGGAATCGTCAGTGAGTCGCTCACCTGTGACGTCTCCGGTATCGGTCGCATAACCCAACCGGATAGCGCCTGCGTATTCTTTTTCGGCACCATTGAGGAATTGCGCCAGCCGTGTGGCCCGGCCAACCAAAATCACGAGCGCGCCAGTCGCAAAAGGATCCAGGGTTCCCGTATGGCCGACGCGCCGTTCGCCGATAATCTTGCGCACGCGCGCCACCACATCATGTGAAGTCAGGCCGGCGGGCTTGTCGATTATGAATGCGCCATCCATTTGAGCCATTTTAGATTTTTGATTGGCGATTGTCTCGCTCTGTGTTCCTTCTGTGGTTAAATATCGAATCATTTACCAAAGAGGTCACAGAGGAAAGCAAAAGCGGGGTGAGGAAGAACGGCCACCGCTCGATCCAGCCAAAGCCCGTGAACGTCTGTTTCAACGCGCGGCGAAGTTGCTTTCCGCCAAACAACGCTCCGTCGAAGAACTGCGCGAACGGCTTCTGGCGGGACGCGGCGCGACTCCCGAATTAGTTGAAACGGTGATCGAGCGTCTGCGCGAGTATGGCTATCTCGACGACGAGCGATTCGCCCAGAGTTACGCCTCGCTACGCATACAGCAGCGCCCAATCGGAAGACAGCGATTGCAGCGCGATCTTTGGCAGAAAAAGATTGACAAGCAAACAGTCGACGCTGCGCTGGACCAGGTTTTCGAGCAGACACCCGAAGCAGATTTGATCGATCGCGCGATCGCCAAACGAATTCGCTTACGAGGCCGGCCAAAGACCCGCGAAGAGGCGAAGAAGTTGTTCGATCACCTGTTGCGCCAGGGATTTGAATTTGAATTGGCAAGCGAGAGG
>DATISD010000123.1:0-6125 GCA_035469005.1 Pyrinomonadaceae bacterium
TCAGCCAGAAATCGTAGCCCGTGTAGTCCAAATCAGGCGTGTCGTTCGGGTTGCGCCGCAAGTAGCCGAAGTACTGCATCAATACGAATGCGCGATTGAATTCAGCGTTGGCCAGATTTGGATGTTCTGCGATCTGCCTGAGAACCTGAGCGCGCGACTTGCTGCCACTTGTTTGCTCGACAGCCAGCTGAGCTTCCTCTGTGGGCAACAGCGGACTACCGGCATTCACGTTCAAAGCGTGAACATAGCTTGCCGGCAACATTGTGGACGGGTACCTGCTGGTGAATCGCGTCGTCTGAACGAAGCGGTTAAAGTAGTTCATCTTGTTGTTTTCGAGCGCTTGCTCCCACCCCGTCTGACCAACGATTACTCCATTGCCAATGTCATGGGTGTCAGTCAGAAACTCGCTGAAGCGCACGACCGGCACGCTTATGGTATGCGTTCCCGGGAAGGTTGAATTTCCGTTGGCATCGCCATAAGCGGTTTTATACGTCCGTTCAACCAGATAGCCGGTTTCCTTAAATTCAATCGACAAAAAGAACGACGCTGAAACGCTTATGCGTCTTACCTCGATACAGCCGGCGTCGCTACCGCAATCCGTAATTTGGCGACTCCAGAAGTCCAGGCCCTGCTGGTCGGCTGTGCGTCCCAGGAAATCTGAGTAGTGTTGACGCACAAAGAAGTCCGTCTGATCTATTGGATTGCCCGCGGGGGCCGTGCCCAAGCAACCGGAGTTAGTGTTGATAAAGGTTGTGATCTCGCCGATCGAGAACTGACAGAACGTCAGCATGTTTGATTGATCCTGAATTGCGACCATGATGGTGTTATCACAACCCGCCTGGCCGTCACTGTGAGATGCATTGAAGTTGTGGCCGATCTCGTGCGCGGGAATGCCGACCCGAAACGGCGCAATCGTTTCACGGTCTGAAACGCCGTACGAATTGAGCGGGCTCCAACAAACAACGCCGGTCCAGGCCACTCCGGCCGAGCCGCCCAGATCTCTTCCGGTCCACATGTGCGCCAGGTCGCCGCGAGAGCCGGCAAAGTTCGCGTTCCAGTAGTTCGTAAACTCCCGGAGTACAGCGGCCGCGTCACCGCTCGCGCTGTAAGGATCGTTCGGTGTGGCCCAGGTATGCTGAAAGGTGACTGTGAACGTGAGGCCAATGTCTCTCTCGTAAATGGCCTGAACCTGATTCATGATGCTCAGGATGTCGCTATTCGCCGCTGCCGAGCCACCTAATGCGCTGGTGTATTCAAAGTCAGCCTCGGTAGCAATTTCGGCAATCTTGAAGGGCGAGAATGCCGCCGGCGCCAGATCGGTCGCGGCGCTGGACATGAGTTCCTGAGCGTTCGCGTTTACCTTCTCGTTAAGCGTGTCTGCGCAACTTCGGGTGATTTCTGGGCGGACGTCCGATGCCTTATAGATCAGGTAGTCTGTTGACTGTGCGGTCGCGGAATATTTTTGCGCCGATTCAAGGTAATAGGACTCGTTCGGTGTAACGATTAATCCTTCGATCTGATCGTCTTTGACGGTGAAGCGGGCATCGCTGGCCCAAACACCTTCGACATTACCTTTGTAAGTGATAACCCCCGGCATCTCGACCGAACGCGAAATTCCATCCGCGCCGACTTCTTCAGCGTGGTAGTTTGACGCGCGCAAATCATTTGGTCTTAGTTGCAGTGCGAAATCATTTGAACGCGTCTTCAAAGACATGCGGCCCGTGTCTCTAACGCGGGCTGCGACGGCCTGCGGATCGAGCGTGACATCTTCGTGGTTGGCGAAAACCTGTTCAAGATCCTGCTGCAAACGCGCGTGACTATTCTGTGCGCTTACGCGGCTGGAGTAATACGCGGGACCGCAAACAACTGCCAACGTCGCCAACGCCATTAGCACCAGCAGGTAGATTCTTAAATACGATTGACGCGAAGAAATACCCCTTGATGTCGTGACCGAGCCGATTGAGACACGTCGGCCAGGAAACTGCTTCACACCTTTGCCCTTTTTCATAATTACTTCATCTTTCGGTCGGGGTTTTGGGCCTGGCCAGGAGTTGACCGGCTGCCACGGAGCGGTGGCAAAAACGGGGCGATTTCGATATTAACGAGTCGGATTAGGCCCGTCAAGGTGTTTCTAAATGCCTGATTTTTCTGAGACGTTGCGAGGACGCAGACTTTGGTACTACAGTCACCGACGATCTAATTTTGAGACTCTTCCAGGATTCTATCTTGATGAAACATTCTCTGTCTGAACAGTCTTTGAGGGCGATCGCTGAACGCCTCAGTTCGTCGAATGAGACATTTGTAGCGCAGTACCCCGGTGAAACCGGACGGCGGCAGCCAGTACATACCGTCTATGGCGGGGCGCACCTCTTTCGCGCCGATTCAGCCCGTCGATTGGGCCAGGTGGCTGAACGCGCGCTGACCGAAAACGCGGCGGATTTTGTCGTGTTCGCGCGCGCTATTGGTCTACCGCTGGCCCAGCAACTGCCCGATGTTTTGGATTACGCGACCGGATTGCGGCACCGGCTGGAAAATGATCCGGAAGCCGTGCACGCCGAGAACAAGCCGGCATGGTTAGCTTACACGATTCACACTCGCGTGCAGGAAAAGTTGAATCGCGAGCCGGTCGAAGATTTTCGAATTGATTTTGAGGATGGATACGGGAACAGACCTGATTCGGAAGAGGACGGTCACGCGGAATCAGCCGCGATCGAGGTCGCAAAAGGAATGGAGGCTGGGACGCTGCCGCCCTTCATCGGCATTCGCATCAAGCCTTTTAACGAAGAGTTAAGAGCACGCAGCGTTCGGACGCTCGACATTTTTGTATCGACGATTTTGGACCAGCCGGCCGGCCGGCTGCCGGACAACTTCGTCGTCACACTGCCGAAGATTACTACCCCGGAACAGGTAGGCGCGCTGGCCGACATCTTTGATTTGCTCGAGCAGCAGACAGGACTTGCCGAGGGCTCGCTGAGACTGGAGATGATGATTGAAACGACTCAGTCGATTATCAATGCTGAGGGACGAATCAATTTGCCGCTCTTGTTGCAAGCCGCGCGGGGACGATGCATGGCGGCGCACTTCGGGACCTACGATTACACGGCAAGTTGCAGCATTACCGCTGCGCACCAGCACATGATGCATCCGTCCTGTGACTTTGCAAAGCACATGATGCAAGTGTCTTTCGCAGGCACCGGTATCTGGTTATCCGATGGCGCCACTAACATTATGCCGGTTGGCCCACACCGAGCGCCGGAAGGTTCGTCACTCAGTCAGGACCAAATCGAAGAGAACCGCGCGGTCATTCATCGCGCCTGGAAACTTCATTACGATCACATTCAGCATTCGCTCGTCGGCGGCTTCTACCAGGGTTGGGACTTGCACCCCGCACAACTGCCCACACGTTACGCGGCCGTTTATGCTTTCTTTTTGGAGAGTCTCGATGCCGCGTCTGAACGGTTACGTAACTTCGTCGAGAAAGCCGCGAAAGCGACGTTAGTTGGCGACGTCTTTGACGACGCGGCCACCGGCCAGGGATTGCTCAATTATTTCTTGCGCGCTGTGAATTGTGGCGCGCTGACCGAAGAGGAAGCGCTGCGGTTGTCCGGCTTGACGCATGAGGAGTTGCTTTCCGGATCGTTCGTCAGGATTTTGAAAGCCCGGCAACACTTGTAGTTTAGCGATGGTTCTTAGCTTGTGGTCTTATCTCTTTGCCGGTCAAGAGTAGGAAAGCCGGTGCAGTTCCGAGGAGTCGCGCCGCTTGATTTGATATAGTATCAACGACACTTGGAGTCTCTATGGTCGCCAAAATCGAACCACTGATGACCGTTGATGACCTCGACGCGATGCCGGAGGACGGCAATCGCTACGAGGTCATAGAAGGAGAACTTTTCGTGTCCCGCGCACCCGGCCTTCCGCATCAAATTGTCACTGCAAATATCGTTCATCAATTCATGATTTATCTCGACAATAATCCGATCGGCAGGATCTTGCCGACGCCGGGTTTGATCTTGAGTCAATACAGCGGCGTGATTCCGGATCTGGTTTTCTACAGCCACGCTCGCGGTCAGGAAATCATTGCCAACGATCGTTTGAACGCAGCGCCCGAAATCGTGATCGAGATTCTGTCTCCCGGCCGCGAGAACGTTTCGCGCGATCGCGTTGCCAAAAGACAGTTGTACGCTAAGCACGGCGTCAGCGAATACTGGATTGTTGATTCTGAAAGCCGATCGGTTGAAGTTTATCGGCTGGCAGATCAGAGTTTGGAATTGACCGCCACGCTCAGCAACAACGACGAGGTTACTTCTCCTTCACTCCCTGGTTTTGGGTGCCCCATATCAAAGATATTCGAATCCTGATTTGGGCCGATTTAATTTAACAGTTAAGAGAAGATGACTATGAACTTGTATAAGAAGATTCTGTGCCTCGGCATGATGCTCAACATGATGGCCTTCGCTTACGGTCAAAAAGCAACCAACCAGCCCGACAACCAACTGGCGGCAAAGATTCGTCGCTTCGCCCCGACGGTTATGACGGCGAACACATCGCGCCTGTCGCCAAACGATCGCAAGGCCCTACAAAAGATTATCGCCGCGGCCAAACTCTACGACACGCTTTACCTGCGTCAGATTTGGAGCGGTAATGAAGCGCTTTTGGCAAAGCTGCAAGCTAATAAGAGCGCGCTCGGCCGCCAGCGGCTGCACTACTTCATGATCAATAAGGGGCCGTGGTCGCAGCTCGACGACAATGAAAGATTCATCGAAGGGGTGCCACCGCGTCCGGCCTACGCAAACTTTTATCCCGAAGACATCACCAAAGATGAGTTCAATTCCTGGCTAAATTCGTTATCAGCGGACGAGAAAGAAAAGGCGACCGGGTACTTCTACACGATTCGCCGCGACGCCAACGGGAAACTCAAGACAGTTCCCTACAGTGAAGAATACCGCGAGTTTCTCGAACCTGCCGCGAAGCTCTTGCGCGAAGCTGCGGCGCTGACAACCAACGCGACGCTGAAGGATTTTCTCAACAAGCGCGCCGCGGCTTTTCTATCGAACGACTATTACGACAGCGATGTGGCGTGGATGGATCTTGATTCGCCCATAGATCTCACCATGGGGCCATACGAAACCTACGAGGACGAACTGTTCGGATACAAAGCGGCGTTCGAAGCCTATGTGACGCTGCGCGACGACGCGGAAACGGCGAAGCTGAAAAAGTTCAGCGCGTATTTGCAGGAGCTCGAGGATCATCTGCCGATCGATCCGAAGTATCGCAATCCAAAGCTGGGCGCTGCTTCGCCGATCCGGGTAGTCAACGAGGTTTTCAGCGCCGGCGAAGGCAACACCGGCGTGCAAACTGCCGCTTTCAACCTGCCCAACGACGAACGCGTGGTGAAGGAAAAAGGCTCAAAGCGAATCATGCTGAAGAACATCCAGGACGCGAAATTCAACAAAACCCTGGTTCCCATCTCACGTGTAGTTCTCACGGTGGCTCAACAGCGAAGTCTCTCGTTCGAAAGTTTCTTCACGCACATCCTGACGCATGAGCTGATGCACGGACTCGGCCCGCACAACATTACGGTGAGCGGCGAGCAAACTACCGTGCGCAAGCAATTGAAGGAGCTCTATTCTGCAATCGAAGAGGCCAAAGCCGACGTTACCGGCCTTTGGGCCCTGCAGTATTTGATCGATAAAGGCGTGGTGCCGAAAACCATGGAGGGCACGCTCTACACGACTTATCTGGCCAGCATGTTTCGCTCAGTTCGGTTTGGGATCAACGAAGCTCACGGGCGTGGCGTGGCGATGCAATTCAATTATCTTACCGATGAAGGCGCCATTAAATACGACGAGAGCACTGGTAAATTCAGCGTTGACGATTCGAAGGTCAAAGACGCCGTCCGAAAGCTGACTACCGAACTCTTAACGATCGAAGCGGAAGGCTCGTATGACAAAGCGCGGGCTATTTTGGTTAAGTACGCGGTGATTAGACCGGCAATGAAGAATGCGTTCGATAAACTAAAGGATGTGCCGGTGGACATCGAACCAATCTTTCCGCTGGCGAGGTGATTTTGGAGTGCGGCGACTTGTCGCCGCTTTCAAAGCGCTGACAAGTCAGCGCACTCCAAA
>DATISD010000124.1:0-4784 GCA_035469005.1 Pyrinomonadaceae bacterium
GCAGTTTGTCATTCTTGATGGGTGCTTTCATTTCCGAGTTAGTATTGCCAGGTCCGACATTGCTCGTGCGGCATGAGCCGCCCTGCGCGATGACACCCAAAATCAGGCAGATTGTTGCAAGCGTAATTAGGTTCTGCACAAGGTGATTATATCACTCAGATTTTTATAAGCCTGTGCCACTCCGTTCGATGTGTCTGCGAGTCCAGGGCCAGGCCGGTGTTTTCGGCTTACATGCCGATGCCCTTAAAGTGGTAGCGATCGGTGTCGTAATGTTTTGCCACATCGACCGTTCTGATTTTTCCCGAAACGGCCGAGATATCAACGAGCGATAACTCGCAGGCGGGCGCAACCCCACGCGCCGACACCAGTTTTCCAAACTCCGCGTTAGCGACGGCTTCCGCAGCGCGAGCGCCGAAGAGCAAACCCATGAGGCGATCGATGGGACTGGGTGCGCCGCCGCGCTGTGGATGGCCCAACACGACCGCGCGAGATTCGTAAGGAGTTTCGCTCGCTATTCTGTGCGCCAGCACGTCTCCGATCCCACCCAGCCGCACGTGGCCGAAGGCATCGTGACGGTCATCGAGCGTGACCATTTCACCATCTTCAGCGCGTGAACCTTCGGCGACTACGACGACCGAATAACGCGGCCGCCGCGAGTGTGCGCGGTGCAAGCCTGGGGTGCCGAGTCGATCCTTTAGCAGACGAAAAACCTTTTCGTATCGAAACGGATATTCCGGTATGAGAATGATGTGCGCCTGACCCGCGACGCCTGACCACAGGGCGAGGTGGCCGGCGTGCCGGCCCATGACTTCTATGATTTGCACCCATCCGTGCGATCCTGCTGGTGTGCGCGACCTCTCGATAATCTCAGAAACGTTTCGCAGCGCCGTATCGAAGCCCAGAGTGTAATCCGTGCCCTCGAGATCTTTGTCAATCGTCTTGGGGATGCCAACGATTTTCACGCCGCGCTCCGCCAATCGTGCGGCAACACCCAGAGTGTCCTCGCCTCCGCAGACGACCAGCGCGTCGAGTTTCAACTTTTCAATATTTTCGATTACCTCGGATGATCGATCTTCAGTCGTGCCGTCTTCCGAAATTTGGCGAAAGGGATTGGTGCGGGAAGAACCCAGGTTTGTTCCCCCGTCGCGGTCCCACCGGCGAACTCCGAAGCGGTTGAGTGGCAGAACCTCAGGCAGAGGATTCAACAAACCTCGCCAGCCATCGAATAACCCGACGACTTCTAATCCTAATTCCGAGCCGCGATAGACCAATCCTTTGATGGCCGGATTCAATCCTGGCGCATCGCCACCGCCGGTAAGAACGCCGATTCGCTGTGATTTGGACATAGCTGAAATGACCTGATTCGATTTGAAGGGAAATATCTTCGCATCTGCCGAAGCAAGTGTCTAACGCGAATTGCTTCTACGGATTTGGTGCTGTTCCCCTTTGATTTCATCGTTGTGCATTTTTCTCATATCACCAGCGCCATTCCGCGTCACGGGCTGGACACCGAGTAGTGTCCTGAGTTGGGAATCTTCTCCGTGTCTCTGTGCGTCCAGAGAACTCACAGAGCCACAGAGAAATTCGAAATTAGGACACCACTGGACGCCGGTGCCACTTGCCAAACCGCATCACTGTGCGCAACCCTGACAAGGTTGCGGATGTAAGACCTAACACTCAGCGTAGCCGCCCGGCGGCAACGCTGGGCTAGGTGGCTGAACGGCTTCGCCGTTGAGATGCATTCTTTAAGAAGCAATCCGACGACGCTTGAAGCGAGCCGGACAACTCCGACATGAGTCCATGACCTTTCCCAGAGCCAGCGGAATTTTGCTTCATCCGACATCGTTACCCGGCCGGTTCGGAATCGGCGATTTAGGCGATGAAGCTTATGCATTCGCCGATTTTTTGGCGGCGAGTAGTCAGGGTCTGTGGCAGGTCTTGCCGCTGGGCCCCACCGGCTATGGCGATTCGCCGTACGCGTGCTACTCGGCTTTTGCCGGTAATACTTTATTGATCTCGCCTGAACGACTATTCGCAGAAGGTTGGTTATCACCAGATGACGTGGATGAGATTTCGCTCGTGACTAACCGGGTCGATTTCGCTCACGCCCACGAGTCAAAAGACAAGGTTCTGCGCAAAGCATACCAGAATTATCGACGTACGACAGACACGGAACTTCGCCGCAAGTTCGAACTGTTCTGCGAGCAAAATCACTCGTGGCTGGAAGACTATGCTCTGTTTCGCGCGCTCAAGACTGCTCACAATGGCGCGGCGTGGCATGAATGGGAATCGTCACTGAGGCGCCGTGAGGATTTCGCCCGGCGACAAGCTCGCGAGCCACTTCATGATGAGATCGAGGCGCACAAATTCTTTCAGTTTCTTTTTTTTCGCCAATGGTTTGCGCTTAAGGCTTATTGCAACGAGCGCCGTATCAAGATAATCGGCGACGTTCCGATTTTTGTGGCGCAGGATTCGGCGGATGTTTGGACCGGCCCGGAACAATTCAAGCTTGACGACGAAGGCATTCCGACAGTCGTCGCCGGCGTGCCGCCGGATTATTTCAGTGCCACGGGTCAGTTCTGGGGCAATCCGCTTTACGACTGGGACCGTATGCTGGCCGACGGTTTCAAATGGTGGATCGAACGCGTGCGCGCGACGTTGCAAATGGTAGACATTGTGCGCATCGACCACTTTCGCGGCTTCGCGGCGTGCTGGGAAATTCCCAGGGGTGACAAAACTGCAGAACGCGGACGTTGGGTCGAAGCACCGGGAAGGGAACTGTTTACGGCAATCGTAAATGCGCTCGGTGAGTTACCAATTATTGCCGAAGACTTAGGCGTCATCACGCCGGACGTCGAGAAGCTCCGCGACGACTTTGGCTTTCCCGGGATGCGCGTGTTGCAGTTTGCTTTTGGTGGCGACGCGGACGCTGTGGATCTCCCGCACAACTATCACCAGAACATCGCGGCCTATACGGGTACGCACGACAACGATACGACGGTGGGATGGTTTCACAGCGCGGCCGGCCCTGATTCGACGCGCACGGAAACCGAGATCGATTCCGAGCGCGAGTTCTGCAAAAAATATCTGCAGACGGGCGGCAGAGAGATACATTGGGACTTCATTCGCGCGGTGCTTGCATCCGTGGCTAACACCGCGATCATTCCGTTGCAGGATGTGCTGGGCGTCGGCAGCGAAGGCCGCATGAATCTGCCCAACAGCACCGAAGGCAATTGGAGTTGGAGATTTGCCGCCGGCGCTTTGACCGATGGTCATGCGCAGAGGCTGCGCGAACTTAGTGAGACGTACGGTCGCACGGAAAGGCCTGAAGAAAAAGACATCACCTGAACGATGGTTACCAGCCCGAGTGAGAACTATGTGTTCGCTGCCGATCTTGGCGGGACCCATCTTCGTGCGGCGATCGTTGATGAAGAGGGTGAGATCCACGTCAGGGTTAAGTACGAGACGCCGACGACGACGAGCGAGGCCATCGTGCAGGCTTTAGTGGCCGCCGCGCGCGAATGTAGTCTGTCTTCCGGTCATTCATATGGAGGAGTTTCGGTTGCCGTCCCGGCGGCAGTGAACGTTGCAGCTGGCTTGGTGGTAAAGGCGCCCAACCTTCCTTGCCTCGATGGATTTCAGCTAACGTCAACCTTGACCAGAGAATTCAATCTGCCGGCAATCCTCGAAAACGATGCGAACGCTGCCGCCGTCGGCGAGATGTGGCGCGGCGCCGCGCGCGGCCGGCGTACGATCGTATGCCTGACGCTGGGAACAGGAGTCGGAGGTGGAATCGTGCTGGACGGAAAATTGTGGCACGGTGTTAACGACTCCGCAGCTGAGATTGGTCATATGGGTATCGATCAATTCGGCGGTGTCCGTTGCAGTTGTGGGAGTCAGGGCTGTCTGGAAGTTTATGCCTCGGCTACCGCGATTGTTCGAATGGCGCGCGAAGCGCGATCTCGCTTTCCAAAATCGACTCTGCAAAACGTCGATGAGCTAACATCCGAAGACGTTTACCGCGCGGGGACCCAGGGTGACGACCTGGCGCGCTAGGTGTTTAGACGTATTGGGGTCTGCCTGGGAATTGGTCTGGCGAATCTCATCAACCTCCTGAATCCGGAGATGATTGTGATTGGCGGCGGAGTTGCGAACGGCTGGGACTTGTTTGCGCCAGACATGCACGAACAGGTCTCCGAACGGGCTTTTCCGATCCCTGCAGCGCAAGTAAAAATCGTGCGCGCCGAATGCGGTGACGATGCGGGTTTGCTCGGCGCAGCGCGATTGGGATTTGACTGTCTTTAAAAGTAAACCGTCAAAGCGGTAATCATATATTTGACTGACCTACCCAAGTCATTCGGTTGAGTGCTCGAGAGCGCCGAAGGCGCGGCATTCAGTAGCCGCGGCCGTAAGGCCGTGGATCAAAACCTCGGAATGAATTGAGGCCCGTAGGGCCGGCACTCTTTTATGCGGCGAAATGGCATTTAGTGCCGCACCTTCGGCGCTCGACCATTTTTGTTTCGACTATCCACGGCCTCACGGCCGTGGCTACTTGATGACGGTCCTTCGGACCTCAACCCAGGCACCCTTTTCTGCCGCGTTTCTTCAACTGAAGTCAGTTAAGTATGTAATCGCCGTTAAAAGGGTTCTGCCGCGTTCTCCATTCCAGCGCGCCCGAGCTTGAGGCCCGGTCTGAATGAGACGTGGCGCGGACCTTCTAGGCAAAGAGCGTGTCAGCGTTCGTTCAATCTTCCTCAGCCTGTTCAAAACGGGCGAGTACGACA
>DATISD010000125.1:0-7648 GCA_035469005.1 Pyrinomonadaceae bacterium
GACAAGGATATTTTGCATAGCGGCGGAGTTTCCTTTCCCTCACGGAATCCAAACCCGTGGGAAAGGGGCTTCCCGGCCCTGTTACTCACGGTAACATGCCGAAATCGGCAGCTCGCCCCAAATGAAACAATTTAGGCCGATTTATGAGAGTTGGGTAATGGCACCGTCATTGCACAGGGATCGGCACGGGCCGGAATTAGCTGCCCCGAAAGTTCGAAACGAGACGTGGATTCGAGATGGAGAAACTGAAAACAGGTTATCCGAGCACACCATGCATCACTAGAGTCTCAACGAGCTGAGCGCTGTCATTCATTTGGCGGCGATCATACCGCGCTGGTTTCGTTCCCGAGTGCGAAGCCGGCGCGGCTTTTTTTATAATTGAATGTCAGCTGTGCAAGCATGCGTGCTAAATGCTCGCGGCGAACGAGGCGAAAATAATTGGCGCCAGCGCTAATTTCAAGCCAACTCTTTTAGGGGTGAAGCGTACTTGCTTGAGGTGCCTCTTTTCGACGCGCTCGATTCTAAAGACACCTTGATCGATTTCTACGGTGTCTCCTTCGGTCAGAACCCTGCCCGTCCGCGCCATTAGAAAACCAGCAATCGTCGCATAGCCTTCGTCTTCCGGCAGACTGAGACCTAAATGTTCGTTTGCGTTACGGATTCCCAGCATGCCATCCAAAAGGAACGACGACTTGTCGGCAACAATCTGATCTCTGACTTCCTGATCATACTCGTCGTTTATTTCGCCGACGATTTCTTCCAGCAGATCTTCCAAGGTCAGAATCCCTTCAATGCCACCATGCTCGTTGACTATGAACAGAAAATGAGTTCGCAACCGCTGAATCCGCTTTAGCGCTTCGCCTGCTGACACAGATTCGTGAACAAAAACGGCCGCGCGCATCACACTTTCCAGCTTGAAGGACTCAGCGCTCACCTGTCCCATATCAAGATCTTTCCGGTAAACGACACCCACTATGTCGTCACTGCGACCGCGATAGACTGGCAGGCGCGAGTAGCCAGTCGTCAGGAAAGCCGATCGTACTTGTTCCAGGGTCGCGTTCACGGGGACGGCGACTATCTGGGTGCGCGGGATCATCGCATCGCGAACGCTCAGATCCGTAAACTCAAATGCGCGATCAAGCAACTGCCGCTGCTCAGGCTGCAGGTGGCCGCTTCGCTGCGAGATGTCGACAAGCAGGCGCAACTCGGCGGGAGTGTAAACTGAGGCGTGCTCTGTCGCCGGATGTAACCCGAAGAGACGTACCGTCCGCGTACCCGCCCAATCCAGAAAACGTATCGGCCAATAGAAGACCCGATAAAAGGTTTCCATCGGCAGCGAGATCGCGAGCGCAACTCGCTCCGTGCGCTCAAGCGCAAAGGTCTTGGGCGCCAACTCGCCCAACACAATATGCAGAAACGTGATTACCGTAAAAGCGATCGCGAACGAGATAGTGTGCAAGGTGATTTCGGAAACAATACCATTCAGCGGTTTCTCCAACAGATGGGCGAAGACAGGCTCGCCAATCCAGCCCAGGGCCAGCGAGGCCATCGTAATTCCTAATTGCGTGGCAGAAATGTAGGCAGTCAAATTTTCTAGCAATCGAACGAGCCGCCGAGCGCGCCGATTGCCCTGCGCCGCAAGCGTTTCGATCCGCGAGCGGCGCACACCCACCAGAGCAAACTCAGACGCCACGAAGAACCCATTGGCCAGGACCAGCAAAAAGACTATCGCGAAATAAAAGACTGTAATCATTAACTCATATCCTATATTTCTTCAGAGAAGATTTCGAATCCGGAGAATCGGAGATAGCAGAAGGCCGGCGTTCAACGGTACCGGTGCAGTTTGAGATAGTGGCACGGTGCGTCCCGCCCGTGAAGACATGCGCGTGCCAAATCAAAGCCCAGTACCCATTCCACGCGCTTCTTGACGCACTAACAGCCGCATGCTAGTTTTCGATTTACCGTTTTGCACTCAAATTGATCGCTTAAGCAGTCTGGTCTACGTCCGAAGACTCCGCATGGCCACGCCCGCGCTCGAACTAAAGAAAACCGCGCTTAATGCTGCGCACCGTCAATTGGGCGGGCGCATGGTTGAGTTCGGCGGCTGGGACATGCCGGTTCAGTATCCGGCCGGCACTGTGGCTGAACACGTGCGCACGCGCACACGGGCGGGGTTGTTCGATGTGTCGCACATGGGCGAGATCGACGTGCGGGGCCGTGATGCAATTCCATTCGTTAACCGGCTCGCGTCCAACGACGCGACCAAGCTCACTGACGGGCAGGCTCAGTATTCCGCGCTTACCACACCAGAAGGCACTGTGATCGACGATCTGCTCGTATATCGTTTCGACGAAAATCACTTGCTGCTGGTTGTTAACGCGGGGACAACCGATAAGGATTGGGAATGGATCAGCTCGCATCAACAAAGCAGCGACAACGTCGAGTTACGAAACGCCAGCGCAGAGTTTTGTCAGATCGCTTTGCAGGGTCCTGACGCGCTTTCGATTCTTCAGAAGCTGACTCGAACGCCACTTGCTGAGATCAAGTATTACCATTTCCGTGAGGGACGAGTTGACGGCGTCAATTCGATCATTTCGCGAACCGGCTACACCGGAGAAGATGGTCTTGAAGTTTACGCTGGGCCGGACAAGGCCCAGCAACTTTGGAACACGATGCTCGAGGCCGGAAATTTTGGCGCCGACGAGGGCGTGCTTCCCTGCGGCCTGGCAGCCCGAAATACGCTCCGGCTCGAGGCGGGCATGTGCTTGTATGGCCACGAGATTGACGAGACCACGACATTGCTGGAGGCGAATCTGGGTTGGATCACCAAACTGAATAAAGGCGATTTCATCGGGCGCGAACCGCTGGCAAAACAAAAGGAAGAAGGCATCAAGCAAAAGTTGGTGGGATTCGAAATGAGCGATCGTGGGATTGCTCGTGACGGCCAGGATGTTTTCATCGCCGGTCAACAAGTCGGCCGTGTTACTTCCGGAAGTCCTGCCCCATTTCTGAAAAAGAACATTGGCATGGCTTACGTCCCTGTTGAATTTGCCAATGCCGGCCAGGTAATTGAAATCGATGTAAGAGGAAAGCGAATTGGCGCGAAAATTGTGGCGCTGCCGTTTTACCAGCGAGCCAGGTAATAGCATTTGCGATTCCTGATTTTCAATTTTTGATTTGAACCTGTTTTGATGGTTGCGCTATAAAGCAGCAAGGAAATCGGCAATCAGAAATCGCAAATCCAAAATGTGCTAGGAGCATCATGGCAAACGTTCCTGATAATCTTCACTACAGCAAGGACCACGAGTGGGTGCGGGTCGAAGGTGACACCGCGGTTATCGGCATTACGGACCACGCGCAGGAGCAACTCGGCGATGTCGTCTATGTCGAATTGCCGAAGGCGGGCGACGAATTCGCGGCCAACGACTCTTTCGGCTCGGTCGAATCGGTGAAAGCCGTATCCGAAATCTTCACTCCCGTCGCCGGCAAAGTGGCCGAAGTCAACGACTCTCTCTCAGAAGAACCTGAGCGAGTTAATAAGGATCCCTACGGCGACGGCTGGATGATCAAGATGAAGATGAACAAGCCCGGCGAAGTCGACAGCCTTTTGACCGCCGCCGAATACGAAGACTTTACGAAAGCTGAGAGTGAATAGAATTGCGTTACATTCCCAACTCGCCGGACGAACGCGCCGACATGTTAAAGCAAATCGGCGTCGCGACCACTGAGAACCTGTTCGATTCGATCCCGGAAGAATTACGTTTACGCCACGATCTTGACGTTCCGGCAGCAATGTCTGAGATCGAGCTGCTGAAGCGGTTCGAAGAGATGGGCGCGCGCAACCAGGCGGCGCAGCGCGTAAGCTTCCTCGGTGGTGGCGCCTATTCGCATTACATTCCGACGATCGTCGATCACCTGATATCACGATCTGAATTTTTTACCGCTTACACGCCATACCAACCCGAGATTTCACAGGGCACTTTGCAGGCCATCTTTGAATTTCAGACGCTGGTTTGCCAACTGACCGGGATGGAGATCGCGAACGCATCGATGTACGACGGTTCCACGGCTATGGCCGAGGCTGTTTTGATGGCCGAACGGGTCACCAAGCGTACGAAGGTGATCGCCTCCACCGCGATACATCCGCAATATCTCGCAGTCGCTCATACATACGTGCAGCACGCGGGAATCGAGTTACAGCAATCGCTCTATTGCACCGAGACCGGCACGACCCTGCCCGAGAGCCTCAGCGCAATCGACGACCAAACGGCAGCGGTGGTCGTGCAGTCGCCAAACTTTTTTGGTTGCATTGAGGATTTGCAGGCGCTCAGTGAAAAAGCCCACACGCACGACGCTCTGCTGATTGTCGCGGTAACCGAGGCCATGTCATTCGGGCTTCTGCGTTCGCCGGGAGCCTGTGGCGCGGACATCGTCGTGGCCGAGGGACAATCCTTTGGGGTGCCCATGTCGTTCGGCGGGCCCTATGTTGGTTTGTTCGCCACGCGCGATAAATATGCGAGACAGATTCCTGGCCGTTTGGTCGGCGAAGCTTACGATAAAAATGGCCGGCGGGGTTTCGTCCTGACGCTGGCCACGCGCGAGCAACACATTCGCCGCGAGAAAGCGACCTCAAACATCTGCACCAACGAAGGACTGATTGCATTGGCCGCGACCATCTACCTGGAGACCATGGGTCGTCGTGGCGTACAGGAAGCGGCCCAGCAATGCGCCCAGAAAGCTCATTACGCCGCGCGCGAAATTTCAAAGCTCGAAGGATTTTCGCTTCCCTACTCTGCGCCATTCTTCAATGAATTTGTGGTGCGCGCCCCAGTTGAAGCGTCATCTCTGCTTGAGCGCCTGGCGCGCGAAAGCGGTATCGCCGGCGGCATTGCCCTCTCGCGTTTCGACTCAAATTGGCCCAACGATTTACTCGTGTGCGTGACCGAAACAAATACGCGCGGTGATATTGATGCGCTAGTTCAGGGATTGAGTCATTGATTCATTTTATGATTGATTCAATGACCCAATGAGCCAATGAGCCAATGATAAATAAAGTTACCAGTCACATTAGCCCCAACGAGGCTCTAATCTTCGAACGTTCGCAACCAGGCCGTGCGGGTTTTAGCCTGCCGGAACTCGACGTTCCGGATACTTCAATCGATAAAATCGTTCCGCGTGAATTTCAACGCGACGACGACCTCGCGGGAATGCCGGAGGTTACGGAAGTCGACGTGGTGCGTCACTTCACGCGCATTTCTACGTGGAATTACTCAATCGACCAGGGCATGTACCCGCTGGGCTCATGCACGATGAAGTACAACTCGCGACTGAACGAGAAGGTTGCGCGCATCGCCGGTTTTGCAGATCTGCATCCGCTCGCTTCCGAGGTCGAAGCGCAGGGTGCGTTGCAGGTCATTCATGAACTTCAACAGCATCTCGCTGAAATTACCGGACTGCCGGGCATCTCGCTGCAGCCGGCCGCCGGCGCGCACGGCGAAATGACCGGCATCATGATCATCCGCGCCTTCATCGACGCGCGCGACGGAAAAGAGGCGTCGGCCAAACGGCGCACAATGCTGATTCCTGACTCAGCGCACGGTACCAACCCGGCTTCGGCCCATCTTTCTGGTTTTACCGTTAAGACCATTCGCTCAACTGCTGACGGTTTCACTGATCTCGATCACTTGCGCGAGTTATGCGCGCATGGTGACGTCGCCGGATTGATGCTGACCAATCCGAATACGCTCGGCCTGTTTGAGAAGAACATCCAGGAGATTTGCCGCATCGTCCATGTCGCCGGCGGTTTGGTTTACATGGACGGCGCCAACATGAATGCGCTGGTCGGCGTCGCCCGCCCCGGGGACATGGGGGTCGACGTGATCCACCTGAATCTTCATAAGACTTTCTCGACGCCGCACGGTGGTGGCGGCCCAGGCTCGGGTCCCTGCTGTTGCACGAAAGAATTAGAGCCGTTCCTGCCGGTGCCGCGCGTTGTGAGCACCGGGAGCGGCAGCGACCGGGTGTTCAAACTCGACTCCAGCTACCCGCAATCGATCGGCAGGGTGAAAGCGTTCCTCGGCAACTACGGCATGATGTTGCGAGCGCTCGCTTACATTCTCACGCACGGCCGCGACGGGTTGCGCGAGGCGACCGAAGCCGCCGTTCTCAACGCCCGTTACATTGCCCACGGACTGGTTTCGGATTACGAAAAGCCGTTCAACTCACCGACCATGCACGAGGTGGTCTTTACCGACAAGCTACAGTCACGCCAGGGGGTGCATACACTCGACATCGCCAAGCGTCTGATCGACTATGGCTTTCATCCGATGACGATCTATTTTCCGTTGATTGTTTCCGGAGCAATGCTGATTGAACCAACCGAATCCGTCGGTCGCCAGGAACTCGATCAATTCATCGAGGCGATGCGATCGATTGCCAAAGAAGCTTTGGAAAATCCCGAATTGGTTTTGGCCGCCCCGCACTCAACGCGCATCGGCAGGCTGGATGAAGCCGCGGCAGCGCGCAAACCAGTGCTGCGATGGAAGCCGCAGCCAGATCAAGCCGAACCTCGCTCACTCGCCAGCCACAAATCGTAAAACCAGGAGGAGCCCATGGCAAACGACAACGCCAAAAAATCCTTGCGTTCTCGCGGTGGTCTGAAAATCACACTGAACGATGAAAGGGGCCACGAAAGCTTTGTCGTTGAGACCCCGGCTGGGCAGAAGTTTTTGCTTCAGAGTGGTCCCGGACAGATTGAGCTCATCGACGGCAACGGTAACGCGGTGCACCTCAAGCCCGACGGAATCACAGTAAATTCGCCGGCGAAGGTCACCATCAACGCGAGCGTGGTTGAAATAAATTCCGGAATGGTCAGCGTGAACGCCGCCATGTCGAAATTCAGCGGGGTCGTGCAATGCGATACGCTCATCAGCAACAACGTCGTCAGCACAAGCTACAGTCCTGGCGCCGGAAACATCTGGTAATTATCCCTTATAAGATCAAACTCTAAAGGAGAACAACCGATGTCCGCGCAACAGCAGCCCTGGTCCGGCATTCAAGTAGAAACCAGCTTTTTTCCGCTCTCATTCTTTCTTTACGCCTGCACGCCCCGAATTGTGATCGACGGGAACATAAACCTGCGGCCGTGGGGCACACATTCGTTTCAACTCGAGCCGGGCATGCATAATGTGCGAATTTACTTTCACTATTTATTCCTGCCGCAGTGTGGCCCCGCGGCGATCAACGTCGTGGTGCAACCTAATTGTGTGCACCGCATAAAGTATGAAATGGGCATCTTCATGTTCTCTACCGGCTCGATCAGAGAGCTGGGGCCGCCGTTTCGCTTCAGTTAAAAACATGCGAACAATCATGAGGAATCAGATGCTCCAGTAAGTTAACAGTCTCAATCAAACAACGTATCGGTACGCACGCCTCCGGTGTGCTTGGGTGTTAGATCGAGAGCACGCCAGAGGCGTGCGTACCGGAGTTAAGCTTCCCACTCGCTATTAACCTGGCGCGCGGGTTCTTGAACTCCTTCGGCAGTAATCTTCATGAGCGCCAGCCGCGAGACTACGCGCCCGTTCAAAAGATGCTCTTCGATAATCTCAGGGACATCTTCGGCTAACACCTGCGCATACCAGACACCGTC
>DATISD010000126.1:0-2146 GCA_035469005.1 Pyrinomonadaceae bacterium
CTTTGATTCAAGAGGACGGCGAGACTGCTTTCCGTCCGTGTCTGTCGGCCCGCGCGTTAGGCAAGCGGTATCGCTAATTGAATGGTAGATACGCCGTTAAAGACAACAATGTTTCGTCGGCGACGCCTCGCCTAGGCACGGGCTTCCGAGATGGGCGCGTTTGCGTATCCATCAACGCGAATGCATGCAACGCTGTGGCCGGGTGAAACTTCGCGTAACTCTGGATCGATTCGGGCACATTCGTCAATCGCTATCGGGCAGCGGGTGCGAAAGCGACATCCCGAAGGTGGATTCCTGGAAGTCGGCACATCGCCCTTAAGGATGATCCGATCGCGCTTCTCTTTCGGATCGGGAATCGGAATCGCCGACAGCAAAGCGACCGTGTAAGGATGCAGCGGATTCAAATAGAGCTCTTTCGCGTCGGCGATCTCGACGATCCGTCCCAGGTACATCACTGCTACCCGCGTCGAGATGTGTTCGACCACCGCGAGCCCATGCGAAATGAACAGATAAGTCAGGCCGAATTCCTGCTGCAAATCCTGAAGCAGGTTCACGACCTGCGCCTGCACCGAAACATCGAGCGCCGAGACGGGTTCGTCAGCCACGATCAGTTTTGGATTGAGGGCCAAAGCACGAGCCACCCCAATACGTTGTAATTGGCCGCCGGAAAATTCGTGACTGTAGCGCTTCATGTAATCGGCATCAAGTCCAACCTTGCCCAGTAACCAGGCCACGCGCTCGCGCCGCTCGGTTTTGTTTCCCATACCGTGAATCACCAAAGGCTCGGCGACGATGTCGCCGATCTTCATTCTTGGATTTAGCGACGCAGTCGGATCCTGAAAGATGATTTGCATTTCGCGTCGCAGCTCACGCAGCTCCCGTTTGCCCATGGCGGTCACATCGCGCCCTTCAAACTGAATGTCGCCACGCGTGGGTTCGATTAAACGAAGCAGGCAGCGCCCGGTGGTTGACTTACCGCAACCCGACTCGCCGACCAGGCCCAGCGTCTCGCCCGGAAGAATGTCAAACGACACACCATCGATGGCGCGCCACACGTCGTCGCTGCCTTCGACCGGGAAGTGCATAACCAGGCCGCGGACCTGGACCAGCGAGTTGTTGTGGTTTGAAGTTGAGTTCATTTGACGAGTTAAGGCTCTGCCTTCCGATCTGCGGAAAGCCTATGGCTTTCCGTCAGATTCATTTTCATTTTGGAGGCTGCGCCTCTCATCCGCCGAGGCATAGCCTCGGCAAACTTATTATTTCTCAACTTGCGGAAAGGCAGAGCCTTTCCGCACATCAGGCGGCAGAGCCGCGGTCACGTTCCTCAAGCTTGGGAGGCCCTCCGGCCGCAGCCGTAGCCGGATCGTACAAAACGCATCTCACCGTTACCGTCTCCCCCACCGGATACAGCGGTATCTCTTCTTCGCGACAACGCGGCATTCGATACTGGCAGCGCGGCTCGAAGTGACATCCGGGAGGCAACGCAGTCGCCTTTGGCACCGTGCCTTCGATTGTCTGCAATCGCTCAGCCTTAATGACATCCTTTGCCGTTAATTTTGGGACAGACCGTAGCAGGCCTTCCGTGTAAGGATGTTTGGGTCGCGCAAACAATTCTTCGACGGGCGACTCTTCAACAATCTTTCCCGTGTACATGACGGCGACGCGGTCGGCCACTTCTGCGACCACGCCGAGGTCGTGAGTAATCAACAGCACTGCCAGGTCACGGGTGCGCCGCAGGTTGTTCAGCAGCTCCAGGACCTGCGCCTGAATAGTGACGTCGAGCGCCGTCGTTGGCTCGTCAGCGATCAGGACTTTCGGATCACAGGCCAGCGCCATCGCAATCATCACGCGCTGTCGCATTCCCCCGGAAAGTTGGTGCGGATAGTCGTCCGCGCGCAAAGCCGGATCGGGAATAGCGACTTCGCGCATCGCTTCCACCGCCGCAGCGCGGGCATCTTTTCGTGAAAGATGCCGATGCAGCCGCAACGCTTCGGCTATTTGTTCGCCCACCGTAAAAACCGGATTCAGCGAAGTCATCGGATCCTGAAAAATCATCGCGATGTCATTGCCGCGCACGTCCCGCATTTCCGCATTTGAAAGCCGGAGCAAATTGCGCTCTTCAAAAAGTATTTCACCCGCCACGATC
>DATISD010000127.1:0-7440 GCA_035469005.1 Pyrinomonadaceae bacterium
AGATTCAGCGAGTTTTCCGGCAGGGGGCTGACGCCGCCCACTCGAGTTGAGAAGGCATTGGTGAAGCCATCATCTTCCAGCGCCGCGCAAATCAGGCCGCGCACGCCGTCGCGTTCGCGCCAGTAGAAACCTGACGTTTCCAGAGCAGAATCGTCTGTGATCATTTCAATCGGAGTTGACATCATTGAAGTTCGCCGCGTGCGTGAAACCATTGAGCGCACGCCGCGCTTTGCCCAGCGTGTGTTCACCGAAGCCGAACGCGCCTACTGCGAATCACGTGGCGCGGTCGCCGCCCAACATTATGCCGCGCGCTTCGCGGCAAAAGAAGCGGCGCTGAAGGCTCTGCAAACCGGTTGGAGCGGCGGCATCAGTTGGCAGGACGTCGAAGTGACCGCGAAAGCATCGGGCGCGCCCCTGATCTTGTTTCATGGCCGCGCGCGCGAACTGTACGAACAAAGCGGCGCGACCGCAGCGCACCTGTCGCTTGCGCACACGACTGAACATGCAATTGCGGAAGTGGTGCTGGAGAAGAATTGAACGCGCGGCTACACCGGCTGACGTGGTGGGCTGCTGGTTTAACAATAAATGCGCGCCGGCCCGGAAGCCTCCAACCGGACACTACCGTTCCCGTGCCCTCATCTCATTCAACAGGACTCTCCGGCCCTGCTTGTCTGTAGAAACTTGCGTATCGCGAAGTGCGGCTAACTCTCCGGGCAGACTTTTCTTTTGCCGATTCCTGGCTGAACGCGGCGTTTCAGGTTTGGTGAGGGCGGGATTCTCAATTGGCGGCGCCTCGTCTGGCAGGTCAAAATAAATGTTATGCCGAAAACATTCTGAGGTCGGCGCTTGCTCAGAGAGGATGGCCACCCGTTCATGCGATGGGCACTTGCCGGTGGCCAGTCCATCCGTGTTCGGATCAATTTCCACGATCGTAATTCCTGCGGGTTGATCGAAAGACCGACCGCCAAGTTCGGGCCGCAAATCGACCGCGCCCTTCATGAATTCAACCCACGCCGGCAGCGCGGCTTCGGCTCCGGTCAATCCCAGTTGCTTGTTGTCGTCGAACCCGATCCAAACGGCGCAGACCAGATTCGGTGTGTAGCCGACAAACCAACCGTCGCGCGAAGTACCTGTCTTGCCGGCTATCACAGTTTCTTTGAGTGCGCCGCGCGCGGTGCGCGCTGTTCCGTGATCGATGACACCTTGCAACATATCACTGATCATGAACGCAGTTGATGGCGCGATTACCTGCTCAGCTGCCGCACTGACAGCGTCAGCGACGACGAGCGGCTGAATCCTTTTTCCGCCGTTTGCCAAGGCGGCGTAGGCAGCGGCGATTTGCAATGGCGTCGCTTCCGTCGTCCCCAGGGCCAAAGCGGGATAGGGCTTTGGCCGAGGCAAGCCGAAGCTCAGCGCCGTGTTCGCAACCCGCGCGAGTCCCGTCTGCATCGCCACATCAACGGTCACTACGTTGAGTGATTTGATCAGGCCGTCGCGCAGCGGCACGTCGCCCATCGAAAATCCGCCACCGTAGTTTGCCGGACGATATTTCTGGTTATGAGCGTAAGAAAATTCCTGCGGCGCATCCTTGAACATGCGCAGCGGCGACATGCCGCTCTCCAGCGCCGCAGCATAAACGAAAGGCTTGAACACTGATCCCGGCTGGCGCTCGGCATCCGTAGCCCGATTAAGTTGGGACTGGGCATAATCTCGGCCGCCGATCATCGCCAGCACCTTTCCCGTCTTCGGGTCGAGCGCGACCAAAGCCGCCTGCGGTCGCACGCCCCGCGGCTTATAGATCTCATCCAGTCGATCGAGTTGGTGCTTGATTGCGGCGGACGCGAGTTTCTGAAGATCCAGATCGACCGTGGTGACTGTGGCTCGCTCATCCTGCGCCTGATTTACGGGCGCGACGCTCGTGCCCCGCGCGACGGTCCGATTCACATAATCGATGAAGTAGGGGGCGACTGTTTCGCGCGCGGGATCGAAATTAGCAACGGTCAGTGGTGCTTTGGTGCTGTCGGCGGCTTGATCCAGCGTAATGAATCCATCGCGCACCATTGTCCCCAGGACGGTATTCCGACGGGAACGTGCCGCTTCGCTCTGCCGGATCGGTGAGTACCGCGCCGGGCTTTGAATCATGCCGGCGATGGTCGCGGCTTCCGCGAGAGTCAGGTCTTTTAATTCCTTTCCGAAATAAATACGGGCGGCTTGACCGACGCCGCGCACGGCGACTGCGTCTCGTTGACCCAGAAAGATCTCGTTACAGTACAGGGCGAAGATATCCTGCTTCGATAAACGCCGCTCAATGGTGAACGAAAGCATTGCTTCGGCGAACTTGCGCCGCAGGGTCCGTTCAGGTGTCAGATAAGTGTTCTTGACAAGTTGTTGGGTGATCGTCGATCCACCCTGACCGATGCGCTCGTCGCCGGCGTTGCGCAGCAGCGCGCGAGCAACGCCGAAAATGTCCAGGCCAGGATGATCAAAAAAGCGTCGATCCTCGATCGAAGTGATGGCCTGAACGAGAACCGGAGGAATGTCCGTAAATGCGAGCTGCGACCGCGTACCGCCCTTGGTAAAAGCGTCGTTCGTCAACGATTCAGGGGCGAGAGTAAACGATTCAAGAGAGACATCGTCGCCGGTCAAATTGGATATTCGGTCGCTGCCGTCAATCGTGATGCGTACGGTGGAGGGAGATCCACCGGCCGTGCTGGGGCGAATCTCAATCAGGTTCTTAGCCACTGAAAAACTGCCGTTCCATACTTCGCTGGCTGAGTCGCTCTCGACGTAACCGGCCGAACGAAGGGCCTGAGACAGGCTCGCGAGGGAATATTTCTGGCCCACACGCAGCGTGCGCGGCGCGGCATAGATTCCGGCCCGGCTGATGAGATAACCATGCGCCAGTCGCGCGTCGACGATCTTTGCGTATGAGCGGTACGTCTGGGCGAAGACAAGGCAAAGTGAAATCAGCGCGACCGCGAGAATTGCGATCGTCCAACGCACGAGGCGCCTTAGCCTGCCGCGGGCCACGGCTTTCATGGCCGGCTTCGGAAAATGACCTGTTTCCTTCAATCTCATCGGGCTTGGCGAAGCTTCGAAATCACAAAGCCTCCCGAAAGGAGGAGGCTTTGCGGAAATCCACCACTTTCTTTCGCCCAGGCTGGGAATGCCTGGGCTTAAGAAGCGAGCGATCCATCAGTTCAATCCGTTACTCTATTTAAAGTGTGAATGAGGGCCGAATTCTTGGGGGACCAGCCCAGATTTCCACGGATCAACACAGATGGAGTGCTTTATCTGTGATTATCTGTGTTCATCTGTAACTATCGATCTAACCGGCTGCCGCGGGCGCTAATAAACCGCTGGACGCCCTTTCCATCATCGCCTTGATGTCATCAATCGCTGCCAAACCGGCTTCGTAACCGATCTTCATCAATTCTTCTGAGTGCCGTGTCTGGTCCCAGCGAATGTGGCCGACTTTCGGAGCGATCATCAGATCGGCAGTGTCTCTTTCCTGATTCGAAACAATCTTTTCCACGGCCACAAAAACGCGTGTGAGCACACCCAGGGCCGTCCGGGGTCGATCAAAAAACCGCGCGCCATCAAAGTTGACGTCGACCGCAATCACCAGGTCGGCCCCCAGGTCGCGCGTCTGACTAATCGGGAGATTGTTCACGATGCCGCCGTCGATCAGAAATCGGCCCTCGCGATCGCGCACCGGCGCATACAGAGCCGGCACGCAACAACTTGCGCGAATCGCAAACGGCAAATCGCCGGTGTCACGAAATACGATCGACTCACCTTTTTGCAGATCAGTTACCATCGCAGCAAAGGGAATTTTTAGATCCTCAAACCGTGTGACCGGCAAATTTTTCCGCAGAAACTTTTCCAGTCGAGCATTTGACTGCAATCCCAAACGTGAAAACGAGAGTCGTGACGCATGTCGCCAACGAAAGGTCTGAGCCATCTGCTCGAGCAGTTCGATTGAAAGACCGGTAGCGTAGCAACCGCCGATCAAAGCTCCCGAAGACGCGCCCACGATGGCATCAATCGGAATGTTGTTTTCCTCGAGCGCGCGCAGCACGCCGACGTGCGCGATGCCGCGCGCAGCGCCGCCAGAGAGCGCCAGTCCAACCCGTGGACGATCAGACTTATTACCCCATTCCATTTTCTGACTCGACGAACTTCGGTAACGCAAACTTTTAGTTTGCGATTGGCCAGACCGCAAGCTGGACAGCTTGCGTTACCATGAGTTGCAATTATTTCGCTTTGGGATAATAGCCCTCACGCGCGCGAACCCGCAATTCGGCACGCTGGGGCGTGCTGACGGCAATGCGACGAAAGGTACGATTCGCGGCTTCGTTGTTCGAATAGTATTGCAAAAGGTATTGAGAGCGGATTTCAGAGGCGATGCGATTGAAGATGCCGACGAGCTCGCTTTCATCCTTTGGCACGAATGCGTTACCACCGGTCGCGGCCGCGATGCGTTCCATGCCCTGTTCCGCTCGCGTAGCACGCGGATTCAACCTGAGCGATTGGCCGGTCGGATTGATCGAGTAAAAGGTAATCTCTGCGCGCTGCACTTCGTGTTGGGTTTCGACCACCCCTCTTTCTGCCAATTGCCCTTCGATGTCTGCGCCGCTCCTGCGGCCGTCACCATCGCGCGGTTGTGGGGGTGCCGCATCCAGCACACGCGCCGTGTCGTCGCCGTCTGAAATCACCACCACGATTCGTCGCCGGCCAGTCGGAGATGATTGATCCAAATACTTTGCGGCTGCCAGCACTGAATCAAAAAAAGCGGTAAAGCTATTCGAAGACTTGACCGTCATCAAACTCTGCGACGCGACTGCCGCCGTGGCTAATTGCTGAACCATCCGCGGCGATTTATCGATTGCAAAAACCGTAGCGCGATCTTCTGATTTCAAAACCTGCTTAAGAAAAGTCGCGGCCGCTTGTTGCTCAAAATCGAAACGCGCCACGACGCTGGCAGAAACGTCGATCAAGAGGGCAATGTCCAGCGGTACGTGTTCGGGATCGCCGATTTGCGTAATCTCCTGGGTGCGGCCGTCCTCGTCGATGCGAAAATCGGTCTGCTTCAATCCCAGCACAGGATTTCCCTGCGCATCGGTAACTGACACGGGCACCATCACGAGATTGGAAGTGATGCGAACAACCTCGTACTCAGGCTCAGGTGTCGGAGCCGGCGTAGGCGTGGGTTTTGGTTTGTAACGCGGAACCGGAGGAGGCGGACCCAGATCTTTGGTCTTTTGGGCCTGGCTAAGCGGCGTCGCCAAAAAACCTGCCATCAAAAAACTGAGCGCCAGCACTGCCATCAACAGCGCCGGCGCCAAAGACTTCCTGTTAGTTATTTTCATCCACCAACTCCTCATGCCGCCGCTTGCGTTTTCGCCATCAAGTATTTGACGCGCTCGACGGCATGATCGTTGGCATTGTAGAACAATCGCAAACAAATCGGGATTGTTCACGTGGAATTACGCAAGTTTAACAACTTGCGCTACTACTGACCGCTGCCCGGATTCATTGTCGGCGCCGGTTGAGTCAGGCCCTTATTGACCAGCACCTTGACTTCGACGCGACGATTTTCGGCCCGACCTTCTCTGGAACTGTTATCCGCCACCGGGTTCGATTCGCCAAAGCCGTACGGCGTTACGATGCGACGCAACGGAATCTGATGCGTTTCGACCAGATAACGAATCACCGCATCCGCGCGGCGACTGCTCAAGGCTCGATTACGGGCGGTGCTGCCGGTTGCATCAGCAAAGCCAGTTACTTCGATGACATAGCCCTTGGCGGCGAGCGCTTTCTTGGCGATATCGTCGAGCTTGGTCTTTGAGTCTGGGTTGAGAGTCGAACTGCCCGTGCGGAAATTCACGGCGATCGACTCCTGCGGTACATAATCATCCATTGCCGAGATACGATCGTTAGTGGCATTTACACCGGCCACGGCCGCATCGGCTGTTGCTTGCGCTGCTTTCGCGCCGCCGCGGGCGGCGTTCGAGACCGCTGCGAGTTCATCCAGTTGTCCGGAAAGCTTCTGCGCGTTCTGCTCAACTTCAGTCAGACGGCCTTCGCTTGCGGTGGCCCGCTCTTCAAGTGGTGTCGCTCGCGCTTCAACTGAACGAGCGGTACGCAGGTCAGTGTCGCTAAAGCGAATCTTCTCGGCGGTAAGCTCGCCATTAGATCCACCGCGACCTTCAACTTCCAGATTCAAGCCACGCAGAATATTGGTCTGTCCATAGTTGGTGCCACTGCGCAAAAAACCGCCATTGCTCTTAACGGAAGTTTGATCCGTCAAACGCACGATTGTATCCACGCCACTGAGATCGCGAACTGTGAATGTGTCCGCGTCGCGACGCACAACCACGCCTTTGATTTTCATCTTCTGTCCGCTCGAGATAGAGCGGGCTCTTGACGCATCAGTCGGCGCGTTGGTTGTTGGGGTCTGATCCTGTCCGAAAGCTAATGGGGAAAGAGCCAGCGCTAACCCGAAAGCAAGCGCGATTGATCTGATTGGTTTTGTTTTCATAGTTGTTCGACTCCTTAATCGATGTTAGCGGCGCGCAGCCTGACCGCGCCGGATGGTTTTGAGTTCAGATGATGAACTCCTGAATCACATTGTCTGCCGGGGTTCCGCAGACTGTTTTCGAGATCGTCGGGCTAATGAGCTTCAATGGCTGGCGCCCATCAACTTATAATCTCGAATACTACGTAAGCAGATGGGAGTGTCAAGACTGAAACGCGTGAAACTGCTAAGAAACAGCAGTTACTAGGGATTCATTATTCCTTCGCTACGGGATTGCAAGAAAAAGCGACGTGTCTGACAAACTTCAGTTTGTCGCTGAACACAACTAGCTAAAGCTTCTCGGACACAGAATCAGATTGCGAACTGCGCCGACTCGAGTTGCTCTTTGATGTAAGCGAGAAACTTCTCAGCGTCCGAACCGTCGATGATGCGATGATCAAAGCTGAGCGCGAAGTAAGCCATTTGACGAATCGCAATGTAGTCTTCATCGTCAGATGAAGTTAAGACCCTGGCGCGTTTCTCGATTTTGCCGACACCCAGGATTGCCACCTGCGGTTGGCTGATGATCGGAGTTCCGAATAGACCACCAAAGACGCCAGGGTTGGTAATGGTAAAGGTACCGCCGGCAACTTCATCGGGCTTCAATTGTTTCGTGCGGGCGCGATCGGCGAGATCGTTGGCCGCGCGCGCCAAACCTGATATCGACAGGTCGTCGGCGCGCTTGATCACGGGCACGATCAAACCCGCATCGAGCGCTACGGCCATGCCGAGATTGATGTCGCGTTTATAAACAATCTGATCGCCGCTAACCTGAGAGTTAAAAATCGGGAATTTGCGGATCGCATCGGTGACGGCTTTGAAAATAAAAGGCATGAAGGTGAGTTTGGTGCCGGTGCGCT